>JAHWJE010000167.1 GCA_019348575.1 Actinomycetota bacterium
CGAGTTACGGGCGCGTGAAGTTCCACAAGCTCATGGCCCAGTGCCGCATCTCCCCGAGCAAGACGATCGGGGGGCTCTCATCGCGACAGCGCGACGAGTTGATCGCGCTGCTGTGACCGGCCGCGAGAGCACGGCGATTCGCACGTTGCCGGCGTCGCCAGCCGTCGTGTCGCGCGTTGGTGCGCTATCCGCTCCTGACACGACACGACCCACTGCGTGTCGGTGCTCTTGAGGAGAAACTCCTATGTAGGCACGAGCCGCCACCGCTGTCGTCTGCCCGCCGGCGCGATCGTCGCCCGGGGAGCAGATCGTCCCAGGCCGCCGCGGACCGCCGGGGCCGGCGGCGCGCGAGGAGTTCGAGGGCGGGCTCGCGGGCGCCGGCTTCGTCGAGATCGAGATCCGCGAGACGCACCGCGTGCATGTCAGCGCCGACCGACGATCATCCGCGCGCGCAAGCCGCTGCCGGGCGAGCGGTAGCGGCGCTCGGGAGTCCTCGGCGGTCAGTCCTCGACGGATCGCGGGAAGAGCGCGAGCAGGACACCGGATGACTGGACCATGAGCATCGGTCCCTTCGGCGTCGCCTCCCAGCGCGCGCTGCGAAAGCCCTCGGTGGGGATCGTGAACGCACCGAAGGTCTGCGTATCGGTGCCGACGTACCAGACGAAGTCCGTCTCGCCCGGTGGCGCGTCGTCCTTGGGCTCGGCCTTCTGCAGCGCGCCGCTGAACATCGCGATCAGCGGCGAGCCCGGTCGCGCCGAGCGCAGCGTGACCGTCCAGTGCTCGCGCAGCCGCGCCTGGAGAGCGGCGACGACTTGCTCATGGTCCAGGCTGCCGCTCATGCATCCTCCTCAGGCCCCGCATCCACCCCAGAACATGCGCAACCGTAGCGCGCGCCGGCGCACGCTGAGGTCTAAAGGCCGGCGACACCTACCGCTAGGCTGCGCGCAGTGCTTCGCCGTGATCTCCGGTCGCTGCCGCACCGCGCTCGGATCGGCGCGGCGCTGCTGCTCGTCGGCGTCGCCCTGATCGTCGCCTCGCTGCTCGCGGCCGGCGGCTCGCGGATGCGCCTCGCAGGAGGCGACGCCCCGGTCAACGTCGGAGCAGCCAACCTCGGCGACATCAGCGCGCACAACTCGCCGACGGTCGCGCGCAATCCGCGCAACCCGGACAACCTCGTCGTCACGAGCCGGATCGACTCGCCCGACTTCTCGTGCGCCGTGCACGTCTCGCGCGACGGCGGCGAGCGCTGGACGCGCACGCGGGTGCCGATACCGCGCGGACCGGCGCGCAAGTGCTACGCACCGGACGCGGTGTTCGGCGCCGACGGGACGCTGCACGTCTCGTACGTCACGCTGCAGGGGACCGGCAACAGGCCGAGCGCGGCCCTGGTCGCGTCGTCGCGCGACGGCGGGCGCACGTTGTCGGCGCCGCGCCGGGTCGCCGGCCCGCTGGCGTTTCAGGTGCGCCTGGCGAGCGATCCCGAACGCGCGGGGACGCTCTATCTCAGCTGGCTGCAGGCGCGCGACGTCGGCTCCCTGAAGTTCACGGGACCCGGCAACCCGATCGTCATGGCGCGCTCCGACGACGGCGGGCGGACGTGGGGCTCACCGGTCCGGGTCAACCCTCCTGCGCGCGGGCGCGCGCTGGCGCCTTCGGCCGCCGTCGGCCCGCGCGGCGAGCTCTACGTGCTCTACCTCGACGTCGGAGACGACCGCCTCGACTACGAGGGCGGCCACGGCTCGTTCGGCGGACCACCGTACTCCGGGCGCTTCACGCTCGTCCTGGCGCGCTCGCTGGACCGCGGTGCGACGTGGGAGGAGTCGGTCGTCGACGACGAGGTCGTCCCGACCACGCGCTTCATCGCCTTCCTGCCGCCGTTTCCGTCGCTGGCGGTCGATCCGAGCAGCGGCCGGATCTACGTCGCCTTCCAGGACGGGCGGCTCGGTTCCGCGGACGTCTGGCTGTGGACGCTCGCCGAGGGAGAGTCGAGATGGGCCAAGCCGGTCCGCGTCAACGACACCGCGCCCCGCGACGGCACGTCGCAATACCTCCCGCAACTCGACGTCGCGCCCGGTGGGCGCGTGGACGTCGTGTACTACGACCGGCGCGACGACGCGCGCCGAGACGTGCTCAACGAGGTGTCGCTGCAGTCGTCGCGTGATGGTGGCCGCACGTTCGGTCCCCGGATCAGCCTGGCGAGCTCGTACTTCGACTCGCGCGTCGGCTTGGGCAGCGAGCGCGACATGCCCGAGCTCGGCAGCAGGCTGGGCCTCGTCTCCGACGAGGACGGCGCACTTGCTGTGTGGAGCGACACGCGGTCGGGTACTGACGCATCTAGCAAGCAGGATCTCTACCTTGCCACGGTCGAGGTCGGGCAATGGCGTATGGCAGACTCGGTGCTGCGGTACGTCGGTCTGGCTCTGGTGCTTGGCGGGACCCTCGTGCTTGCCGCTGCAGCTCGGCGGCGTCCTGAGTAGTGCCGTGGAGACTCCTTGGGGGGCACGCGGAGCATCAGGCGGTAGATGCACTTGACATCGAGCTCTGCTGCATTTACAAGTTGCTGCTGTTCCAACTGTCGTCGAGGCGGCTCGGCTGCCGACCTGAAACCAAGGGAGATACACGATCTTGCCCCGCACAAGCCGTAGGATTGCCGTTCTTGCCGCAGTCGGGATCATCGGGGTCCCGCTGACCGTCGTGGCGACCGCGTTCGCGTGCGCGAACCTCGCCACCTTGAAGCTCAATCGTGCCGCTGCGACGCCGGGTACCACGGTGTCGGTCATGGGCCGTAACTTCAACAGCAGGGAAGGCGCGTCGCCCGTCGCGATCCGCTGGAACGGCCGCAACGGCGAGGTGCTCGCCTCGGTGCGTCCCACCCGCGGGAAGGTGAGCACGACGATCACGGTGCCCAAGGTCTCGCGGTCGGGCTACTACATCGTCGTCGCGACCCAGACCGGACCGAACGGTGTTATCGCTGCCGGGACGCCCGGCCGCGCGCCGCTGCGCGTCCGTGCGTCGGGAGGATCGTCGAACTCGGCGGCCGTCGCCCCCGTGAGCTCCGGCGGCGGACCCGCCGCGCCGCAGGCGCTGGCCATCGGGCTCGGGCTCTCGGCGTTCATGCTGGTCGGCGGGCTGAGCACGATGGTCGTCCGGCGGCGTCGCGTCGCCGGCGGGCTGTCGTCGACCGCCTGAGATATCTGATCGGCTGCTCATCGGACGGTGTCCTCACCGTCCGATGAGTCGTGCCGGGCCGCGGGTCTCTCGCCGGCGGCTTCCTCTCCTGCTCTTAGCACTGCATCCAGCGAGGTACCTTTTCAATGCGTAGGCGACACCCACGTGTTCTCGTTTCCGCCGCTGTCATCGCTTCCGGGATCATGGCCGCGGGCATGGCGTCGCCTGCAGCGGCCGCCCAGCGCGGGCAGGCGGCGCAGCTCTCCCCGTCCCCGAAGTCACCGCTGCGCGTCGGCACGAACTACCCCCTCACCTTTCCGGCCGGCATCCCGATCTACGGGCGAGATGCGGTCAGCCTCGCCGTCAACCCCCGCAACCACAGGCACATCGTCGCGATGTACAGCGACTACAAGACGCTGTGGTGCGAGGTGGTCGTATCGACCGATGGCGGGCGCAAGTGGCGTCGAACGCGCCTGAAGGCGCCCCCGGGCTTCATCTCACCGCCCTGCACCGTCGGCAACCACCTCGCGAACTTCGTCGACGAGGGCATCGCCTTCGGGAAGGACAACAACGTCTACGCGACCTTCGCCTCGGGAATCCTCGACGAGCAGGGCGACAGCCAGGGCAAGTCGGTGCTCGTCGCGCGCTCGGACAACGGCGGACGGTCCTTCTCCACGGGCGTCGTCGCCCTGGCGGGTGGGGACGACCCCGATCGCGGGCCGGACTACACGCTTCCGAAGCTCGTCGTGAAGCCGGGCAGCGGTAACGCCGACGACCGCATCTACGTCGTCGCGAACTCGGAGGAGAGCGATCCGAAGATCAACCCGCAGCTGAGGAATCCGCCGACCCAGAACTTCGTCATGGTCACGACCTCGAGCGACGGTGGACGCACGTGGGGGCCGCGCGTCAGCGCCAACCCGAACGGACAGAACGCGGTCGAGGCGACGCAGCCCGTACTCGGCAAGAACGACACCCTCTACGTCGCGTGGCGCACGCGGAGGCCGGCCACGACTGGACCCGGTCGCTTTGCGGCTGAAGGAGCGGTGGTCGTCGGGCGCTCCACCGACCACGGCCTGACCTGGAAGCACTCTACGGCCGCAGGAGTGCAGGGCTTCATCTACACGGGCCCCGTCACGCCTCCCTACTCGAGGACGCCGACGATCTTCAACGCCTCGACGTTCCCCAGGCTGGCTGCCGACCCGAAGTCGGGCAACGTCTACCTCACCTACGGCAACGGCGGGCCCCCGCAGGCGCAGGGCACGGTCGGAGCCGC
This sequence comes from Actinomycetota bacterium, assembly GCA_019348575.1. The sequence goes on from JAHWJE010000167.1 coordinate 4,442, forward strand.
GGATCACTTCATCCACAAGAACATGAATGTGTGGTTCCAGCGCTCCACGAACGGCGGCGAGACCTGGTCTGAGCCGGATCGGCTGAACGGTCAGGCGCCGATCCAGTTCGAGCTCACGCAGACGCGTCATCCGAACGTCTCGGTCGCGCGCAACGGCCGCGTCGACATCGTGTGGCAGGACCGCCGCCACTGGTACCGCGGCTGCGTGCACACCCACAGCGCGTGCACCGAGGCGCGCCTCGGCGACACGTACTACGCGTACTCGACGAACCGCGGGCGCACGTTCACCAGCGACCACCGGATCTCGGACCGCTCGACGAACAACGACGTCGGCTACGACTACCGGTTCGGCACGTACTGGGCGTACGCGCCCGTCGCCGTGCCCGTCGGCCGCCACCGGCTGCTCGTGGCGTGGATGGACTCGCGGCTCGGCAACTTCGACACCGACGCGCAGGACATCTTCATGGCACGGGTGAACGTCCGGCCGCGCGGGCGCATCCGAGCGGTGCGCA
>JAHWJE010000168.1 GCA_019348575.1 Actinomycetota bacterium
GTCGTTGAACCAGTACGACGACCACACGTCGTCGCGACCGCGACCGTCGACGCCCTGCGCTGCCGCCTGCGCGTCCAGCTCGCGCTCGCGCTGTACTGGTCGCCGCAGCGCGCGCGCCGCGAGCAGCTCGTCGACGAGGCGCTCGAGATCGCGCGCGCGCTGTACAGCGGCAGGGCGTCGCGCGCGTCGCGCGCGCACCGCATCCTCGGCGACCGCACGCTCGCCTTCGCCCTCGCGCAGGGCTTCGTCGCGGTCTGGGGACCGGAGACCGTGACGCGCGGGCTGCCGATCTCGGTCGAGGCGCTCGAGCTGTGCGAGCGCACGAACGACGCCGAGCTCGCGATGCAGGTGCGCCTGTGGCGGATCAGCCTGCTGCTCGAGCTCGACGACCCGGTCCGCGCCGAAGCGGAGATCGACGCCTTCGGCTCGACCGCGCGCCGCCTCGGGCAGCCGCGGATGCTCGTCTACGACCCGCTGCACCGCGCGATGTCGGCGCACATGCGCGGCGACTTCGAGGCGTCCGAGCGCTTCACCGCCGAGGCCGTGGCGCAGTCGCGCGCCGTGCCCAACTCGATCGCGCCGATCATCGCCGGCGCGCAGACGTTCCTCGTGCGGCGCACGCAGGGCCGCCACCTCGACCTCGAGCCGCTCGTGCGAAAGAACGCCGACTGCCTGCCCGCGATGCGCCGCTGGCGCTGCGGATTGGCGCTCGTGCTCGCCGAGCTCGGCCGTGAGGACGAGGCGCGCCGCGAGCTCGAGCGCCTCGCGGCCGCCGACTTCGAGGACATCCCGCACGACGCGCTGTGGCTTGTTTCGCTGTCGCTGCTCGCCGAGCTGTGCGCGCTGCTGGGAGACCGGCCGCGCGCGCGGCGGCTCTACGAGCTGCTCGTGCCCTACGAAGGGCGCAACGTCGTGTCGATGGGCGCCGCCTACCTCGGCCCCGTGGCGCGCTACCTCGGCCTGCTGGCGATGACGATCGGCGAGGACGAGCGCGCGCTCGGGCACCTAGAGACCGCGCGCTCGGCGGCCGTCCGGATGGGCGCGCGGCCGGCGGTCGTGCTGGCCGCGCTCGACGCCGCCGAGGTGCTCGCGCGACGCGACGCGCCGGGCGACGCGCAGCGCGGCCGCGCCCTCGTCCAGGGCGTGGCGCAGGAGGCCGCGCAGATGCAGATGGAGGGCGCGATCACGCGCGCCGACGACCTGCTCGCGCGCCTCGAGGAGGCGCCGGGAGCGGGGCGCGACGTCGCGGGCGCGCGGCGCATGCACGCCGTGCTGCGCCGCGAGCAGGACGTCTGGGTGCTCGACTACGACGCGCGCAGCTCGTGGTTGCAGGACGCCAAGGGCCTGCATCATCTCGCTGCACTGTTCGCGAGCCCCGGCACGCCGATCGCCGCCGTCGAGCTCGCGCGCGTCGCCGCCGGCGCGCACGCCGGCGAGCGCCCGGATCTGAACGCCCTGCGGGCAAGGGCGGTCGAGCTGCGCGACGAGCTCGCCGAGGCGCGGGCATTCAACGATCCCGAGCGGGTCGCGCGCGTACGCGAGCGGCTCGAGGCGCTGGGCTGCGAGGCGGCAAGCGCCAGCGCGGGCACGAGCGCTGCCGCCGAGCGCGACCGGATCAACGTCACGCGCGCGATCAAGGCGTCGCTGCGCCGGATCGCCGAGCGCGAGCCCGAGCTCGGCCACCTGCTGCGCGGGACGGTTCGGACGGGAATGTCGTGCATTTATGAACCGGATCCCGGCGCGCCGCTCACATGGGACGTTCGCCGCTAGCTTGACCCTGCGATTGCGTTAACGTCACCCGTACCGTCGAAGGTCACGAACTGGAGACGCCCTGCCCGCATGAGAAGGTCGTTTCTGTAGTGCCCGCGGCTGGTGAAGGCCCGCTCGTCGGGCGCGTCCGCGAGCTGCGCCAGCTCGAGGAGGCCTTCGAGGACGCCAGTCGTGGACACGGCGTCGTGCAACTCGTGCTCGGCGATCCCGGCGTCGGCAAGACGCGCCTGGCCGCGGCGCTGGCCGAGCATGCAGCCACACGCGGCGCTCGCGTGATCTGGACCCGCGGCTGGGGTCGCGCGGCGCCGCCGTACTGGCCCTGGGTCGAGGTCGTGCGCGGCCTCTCGCAGGACCTCGAGGGCGAGGTCCTGCGGCGGGAGCTCGGCGGCGCCGCCGACCAGCTCCTGCGACTGGCCCCCGAGGTCGCCGAGCGGTTGCCCGCCGCCGCGCCCCCCGCGCGCGACGCGGAGGACAGCGAGCGCGCGCGCTTCGCGCTCTTCGACGCGCTCGTCGCGCTGCTGCGCGTGCGCAGCGCCGACGCCCCCGTCGTCATCCTCATCGACGACCTGCAGGCCGTCGACGAGGGCTCGCTCGCCGCGCTGGACTTCGTGTCGCGGATGCTGCACGACGCCGGCGTGCTGCTCGTCGTGACGATGCACGAGCGCGCGCCCTACCGCACGCACGACGCGCAGCTGGCGCTGCAGAACATCGTCCGCGCCGGCCGGCGGCTGGTGCTGGGCGGGCTCGCTCGCGAGGACGTCGAGCAGCTGATCGAGCTGACGAGCGGGATCCGCGCTCCGGAGCTGGCGACCGCGGTGCACGCCGTCACGGAGGGCAACCCGTTCTTCGCGCGCGAGATCCTCGCCCTGCTGCTCGCAGAGGGCCGGCTGCACGACCCGCCCGCCGAGCTGCCGCTGCCCGAAGGCGTGCGCGAGACGATCCGCCGGCGGCTGGAGCCGCTTGGCGCACTCGCGTGCGAGACGCTCGAGCTGGCGGCGATCATCGGGCGCACGTTCAACCTCGCGACGCTCGAGCGCGCGTCGCCGCTGGACCGCGACTGCCTGCTCGGCGCGCTCGACGAGGCGCTGGCGCTCGGACTCGTCGTCGCGCTGCCGGGAACCGTCGGCCAGTGGCGCTTCGGTCACGGGCTGATCCGCGACACGCTGCTCGCCGGGATGCCGGCCGCCGCGCGCATGCACGGACACCGCGCCGTCGGCGAGGCGCTCGAGCAGGTCTACCGCGGCGCGCTCGAGACGCATCTCCCCGAGCTCGCCCACCACTTCCTGTCGGCGGGGCGGCGCGGCGACATCGCCAAGGCGGTCGACTACGCCGAGCGCGCCGCCTACCGAGCGCTCGACACGCTGGCCTACGAGCAGGCTGCCGAGCTCTTCGCGCGCGCGCTCGAGGCGCTGGAGGCGATGGAGCCGGACGTGCCGCGCCGCGCGCGCCTGCTGCTCGGCCTGGGCACGGCGCAGTCGCGCGCCGGGCGCCCGGACGCGCGCGAGACGTTCGAGGCGGCGGTCGCGGCCGCGCGCCAGATCGACGCCGACGACATCCTCGCCCGCGCCGCGCTCGGCTTCGCGCCCTTCGCGCTGACGCCGGGCTACGTCGACGAGGAGCACGTCGCGCTGCTCGGCGAGGCGCTCGAGCGCATCGGCCCCGGCGACGACCCGCTGCGCGTGCGCCTGCTCGGCTCGCTCGCCGTCGCGCTGTACTGGTCCGACAGCGCGGTGCGGCGCGCCGAGCTCGCGCTCGAGGCGCTCGCCATGGCGCGCCGCCTCGGCGACGACCTGACGCTGACGATCGCGCTGAGCTCCGCGCAGCTCGCGACGAACGGCCCCGACATGACCGAGCAGGGCCGCGACTGGCTGCGCGAGCAGTGGGAGACGGCACGGGCGGTCATGCCCCCGCTCCAGGCCGCTCTGGAGTACGCCGCGGCGTGTCAGGATTGGGGGCGCGAGCACCTCGCCGGCGCCGACGATCTGGAGCGTCTCGTCGAGCTGCTGCGGCGCGTCGCTGCCGCGGCCGACCCGGCCGGCGCACCGCTGTTCGCCGGCTGGCGCGCGCTGCCCTTGCCCGAGGATGCGGCCGGTGCCGCGGCGCAGCTGTTGCACGTTCTGCGCGAACATCGCGGCGCCTTGCACGCGATGGTGGTGCTGACGTCGGAGCTGTCGCCGCTGGAGGCGGTCGTGGCCTCCACCGGGCATCCGGGTGCGCAGTTCAACAACTGGCCGGAGCCGTATCCGGAACCGGAACCGCTGCTCGAGGCCTACGCGGAGGTCGAGGAGCTGACCGACGAGCTGGCGGCGAAGATGTACGGCGCGCTGTCCGACGAAGAACGCGAGGAGTTCGTGACGCTGCTCCACGGTGTCCACGCGCACGCGTTCGATCTGGCGGTCTAGGCACCGCACGTCACACTGGGGTCAGCCGTATATCTGTCCCAGGAGGCACCCCAATGTCTGACATCGTTGAGCTCACCGAAGAGCAGTGGCGCGAGCGACTCACGCCCCAGCAGTACGCGGTGCTGCGCGGCAAGGGGACGGAACCGGCATTCACCGGCGCGTACTGGGACGCGAAGGACACCGGCGTGTACCGCTGCGCCGCGTGCCACACGCAGCTGTTCACCTCCGAGACCAAGTACGACTCCGGGTCTGGCTGGCCCAGCTTCTGGGAGCCGCTCACGCCCGAGGCCGTCCGCTACGAACGCGACACCAGTCACGGCATGGTTCGCACCGAGGTGTTGTGCGGCACATGTGGCGGGCACCTGGGTCACTTGTTCGCCGATGGGCCGCAGCCGACGGGTCAGCGGTACTGCATGAACTCGGTGTCGCTGGACTTCCAGCCGGCGGATCAGTCTGCGGATCAGTCCGAGGGATAGCGCTGCGGGTCGGGTGACCGGCCGTCGACGAAGACGGCGGCGAGATCGCCGGCCAGCGTCGTGATCTCCTCGCGCAGCTCGACGGCGTCGCGCAGATCAGCCGGCAGGCCGTCGACCCCGTGCAGTGCTCCGAGCAGGTTTCCGACCAGCGCACCGGTGCTGTCGCTGTCGCCGGAATGATTCACCGCAAGGAGCAGGGCCGCGCGCGGGTCGGGTTCCGCCAGCGCGCAGTACACCGCGATCGCCAGCGCCTCCTCGCCGACCCAGCCGCCGCCGAGCGTCTCCAGCGCCTCC
>JAHWJE010000169.1 GCA_019348575.1 Actinomycetota bacterium
CGTCGCCTCCGCGACGAAGCGCGCGCTTGCGTCGAGCACCTCGACGAGCCCGCCGGAGCGCATCTCGAAGACGCCGGCCTCGTTCGTCGAGCCGAAGCGGTTCTTCAGGGCGCGCAGCGTGCGGTACGTGCGCTCGCGCTCGCCCTCGAACTGCAGCACGCAGTCGACGAGGTGCTCGAGCACGCGCGGGCCTGCCAGCGCGCCCTCCTTCGTGACGTGCCCGACGAGCAGCACGGCGATCGCGTCGCTCTTCGCGACCTGCATGATCCGGCCCGCGACCTCGCGAACCTGGCCGACGGAGCCCGGCGCGCCGGTCAGGTCGGCCGCGTGCAGCGTCTGCACGGAGTCGATGACGACGACCTCGGGGCGCTCGGCGCGCAGCGTCGCGAGGATCGTGTCGAGGTCCGTCTCGGCGAGCACCGGCACGTCGAGCGCCCCGGCCGTCGCCGTGATCAGGCGCTCGGCCCGCAGGCGGATCTGCGCCGCCGACTCCTCGCCTGAGACGTAGAGCGTGCGCCGCCCCGCGGCGGCGAGGTTCCCGAGCGCCATGTTCGTCAGCGTCGACTTGCCGATCCCGGGCGAGCCGCCGAGCAGGACCAGCGAGCCCGGGACGAGGCCGCCGCCGAGCACCCGGTCAAGCTCGCCGATCGCCGTCAGCATGCGCGGGACGCGCTCCGTGCTGACGTCGGCGAGGCGAACCGGTCGGCTGGCAGACACCGCGGATGCTCCGCCGCGGGCGCCCGTCCGAGCGCGCCCGCCGGCGCTCGGCGCGCGCTCCTCGACGAGCGTGTTCCAGGCCTCGCAGCTCGGGCAGCGCCCGTGCCAGCGCGCGCTCGAGTGCCCGCACTCCGAGCAGACGTGGACGGTGGCCGGGCGCGGCATCTGCTCACCCTAGGGCGCGGCCCCGACGGCTTCGCCCCGGCGCGAACGGCGCGTCAGCCGGCAGGCGCGGCGTCGAGCGCGGCGAGGACGTCGGCGACGAGGTCGTCGGCGTTCTCGATCCCGGCGCTCAGCCGGATGAAGCCCGGCGAGACGTCGTCGATGCCCCAGCGCAGGCGGCGCTCGGCGGAGCTGTGCACCCCGCCGAAGCTCGTCGCCTCGGCGACGAGCCGGCAGGCGAGCAGGAACGCCTGGGCGCGCTGCTGCGTCTCGAGGTCGAAGCACAGCACCGAGCCGAAGCGCTCGCCGCCGAGGCTGCGCGCCGCGAGCTCGTGCGCCGGATGCGCGGGCAGGCCCGGATAGCGCACGTCGCGCACGTCAGGGCGCCTGCTCAGCGCCTGCGCCAGCGCCAGCGCGTTGGAGCACTGGCGCGCGTGGCGCACGTCGAGCGTGGCGAGCGAGCGGTGCGCGAGCCAGGTTTCGAGCGGCCCGGCGACCGCGCCCGTCAGCCCGCGCCAGTGGCGCAGCTGCTCGGCCCGCGCCGCGTCGGCGGTCGCGACGTAGCCCAGCACGAGGTCGCTGTGGCCGGTGAGCAGCTTCGACGCGCTGGCGACCGACACGTCGGCGCCGAGCGCGAGCGGACGCTGCAGCAGCGGGGTCGCGAGCGTGTTGTCGACCGCGAGCAGCGCGCCGGCCGCGTGCGCCGCGCCGGCGAGCGCCTCGACGTCGAGCACGGCGAGGCCCGGGTTGGACGGGGTCTCGATCCAGACGAGCGAGGCTCCCGGCAGCGCGGCGCGGATCGCGCCGTCCTCGCTGGGCACGACGCGGACCTCGATGCCGCGCGGGCCCAGCTGCTCGGTCGCGATCGACGTGACGCCGGGGTAGCCGTCGCCCGGGACGACGACCACGTCGCCGGGCCCGAGCGCCGGCACGAGCACGGCTGTGATCGCCGCCATCCCCGACGAGAAGAGCACGGCGGCGGCGCCCTCGAGCTCGCCGAGCGCGGCCTCGTACGCCGTCCACGTCGGGTTGGCGTAGCGCGCATATCCGTACTGCGAGGCGTCGCTCGGGCCGCTGAGGTGAAACGGGGCCGCGAGCACCGGTCCGGGCAGAAAGGGCATTCCCTGCTCGGCGGCGGGCAGGCCCGCGTGGACGACGCGCGTGGCGAGCGCGCCGTCGCTCGTGGGTGGCGGCAGATCGGCGCGCGGGCGCGGAGGCCAGTCGCTCATGCCGCGATGCTAGTGGTCGTCGGCGTACCGGCTGGCGGGGTGCACGAGCGTGAGGCGCGCGCCCTCGGTGCCGTGCTGCGACGCCGGCGCGCAAACGAAGACGTCGCCGGGACCGGAGTCTGCGCGCTGCCCGGTGTACGCCGCAGGTGTGACCGCTTTTCGGATCGAACACCTGGCCAGGCGCAGATGCGCCCCGCGTATCGTGCATCCGGTGCCGCCAAGTGCCAGAGAGGTCGCCGACCAGCTGTATGCGCGCTGGAACGACGAGGGACTTTCCGTACTGACCGACAGCGTCGACCCGGCGATCGAGCTCGTCTGCGACCCGCTGTGCCCGGACGACTCGACGCTGCGCGGGATCGAGGGCTGGAAGCAGTGGGTCGCGCGCTGGGACGAGGGCTACGAGGCGATGCGCATCACGGTCGACGCTCTGATTCCGATGAGTCCCGAGCACGTGCTCGCGCTCGTGACGATCACCGCCAGGCCGCGCGGCGCAGCCGACGACCTCAGCTGGGCGGCGGCCCATCTCTGGACGGCCCGCGAGGGCCGGATCGCGCGTTATGAGACGCACGTGGACATCGCGCTCGCGCGCGGCACGCTGCTGTAGGGCGGAGGGTTTGTAGGGTGCGGTCGCGATGGCGCCAGGGCACGCGGAGGAGGATCGCTCGGCGCTAGCCGCCCGCGCCGGCCCACCGCTGCTGTTCGTGGCCTGGGCGGCGCTGAGCATCCTGGTGCTCGTCGCGCTGGCGCTCTGGCAGGGTCAGAGCTACTGGGAGTACTCCGACGGCGTGTACGCGCTGAGCGCGCGCTACGTGCTCGACGGCCGGTCGCCCTACAGCGACTTTGCCGCAGCCCAACCGCCCTCGCTGTTCTACGTCGGCGCCGCGGTGCTGGCGATCGACGACAGCGCCACCGCGGTGCGGGTCGCGATGGCCGTCTGCAAGGCGGCGGTGTCGCTGCTCGTGCTCATCGCCGTGTGGCGGCTGACGCGCCGCCGCGACGCCGCGCTGCTGGCGGCGCTGGCGTCGCTGGTCACGCCATGGGCGCTGCGCGAGCACGCTCAGCTGCTCCCCGAGACGCTTGCCGCGCCGCTGATCATGGGCGCCGCGCTTGCCGCGGGCCGCCGCACGACGGCCGCGCTCGGCGGCGTGCTGGGCGCGGTCGCCGTGACGTTCAAGCTCGCGCTCGTGCTGCCGGCGCTGGCGATCGTGCTGCTCGGGCGCCATGTGCGTCGCGGCCTGGTCGGCTTCGCCGCCGCCGGGGCCGTGCTCGCGATCGCGTTCCTCGCGCTCTTCGGCACGCCGCTGTGGACGAACGTCGTCCGCGCGCAGACGCAGGCCGGCTACGCGTCGCTGCAGTACGTCGCAGGGCTGTGGGCGCAGGCGGGCTGGAACGTCCTCGCGCTGCTCGTCCTCGCCGCGCTCGCGTGGCCGCAGCGCGACCGGCTGCACGATCGCGACCTCGCCCGCAGCCTGCTCGCCGCCTCCGTCGGGTCGCTGCTGCTGCTCGCGACGCTGCTGAAGAACGGCAGCTACCTGACGGCGATGATCGTCGTGGAGCCGCCGCTCGTGTGCCTCGCAGCATGCGGCGTCGTGTCGGCGCTGCGCAGGCAGCCCGGGGCCCCTCGCACCCGCGCGCGGATCGTCGTCGCGCTGGCGTCCGCGCTCGTCGCGGCGCAGGTCGGCTCGCTGCTCGTCGCCCCAGACGACCCCGCGCTGTTCACGCGGCCGCTGTCGGCAGCGGGACCTGCGCGGACGCTGTCGGACGCCGAGGTCGGCGCCGCCGCGCGGACGATCGCCGCGTGCCCGCCGGGCAGCACCTACGCCGGACCGCCGTATCTCGCGTTCGTCGCCGGGCGCGACGTCGCCGGCCTGCAGCCCGACCAGTTCATCATCCACGCGGCGCCCGTGCTCGACCGCTTCCGCATGCGGGCAGACGCCGACGCGTCGATCTGCACGGACCCTCGGCTGCCGGTCATTCGCTGAGCAACGACGACGGAGGGCGGCCCGCAGGCCGCCCTCGGTCAAGCTCGCGTGCCGCCGCGACGGCGGCACGTCAGGTCACTGGCCGGACGGATCCTCGAGCGGCGGCTGGTCGAGCGCTCCGCCCGGGTCGGCCGGCGCGTCGGTCGCCGGCGCGTCCGCCTCGGCGCCACCGCCACCGACGGCGGCCGGCACCTTGCTCGGCTCGACGACCGTCAGGGAGACCTCGCGGTCGTCCTCCTCGGGCGCCTTCTCGACCATGACGGTCGCGCCGGGCGTCAGCTCGGCACGCAGGACGAAGTCGGCCAGCGGATCCTCGATGTAGCGCTGGATCGCGCGGCGCAGCGGGCGGGCGCCCATCGCGGGATCCCAGCCCTTCTCCACCAGCAGGTCCTTGGCGTCCTCGGCCAGCTCGAGCTGCAGCCCGCGCTCGGCCAGCGACTCGCGGATCCGGCGCAGCAGAAGCTCGACGATCTCCTTGATCTCGTCGCGCTGGAGCTTGTGGAACACGATCACGTCGTCGATTCGGTTGAGGAACTCGGGCCGGAAGACCTTCTTCAGCTCTCCCATGATCCGGTTCTTCATGTCGTCGTACGTGATGCCGGTCTCGTCGTCTGAGACGGCGAAGCCGAGCGGCGTGTTGCGAGCGATCTCGGAGGCGCCGATGTTCGACGTCATGATCACGATCGCGTGCCGGAAGTCCACGGTGCGGCCCTGCGAATCGGTCAGGCGGCCGTCCTCGAGGATCTGCAGCAGGATGTTGAAGACATCCGGGTGCGCCTTCTCGATCTCGTCGAGCAGCAGCACGCAGTACGGCTTGCGCCGCACGGCCTCGGTCAGCT
>JAHWJE010000016.1 GCA_019348575.1 Actinomycetota bacterium
ATCCGCGCCGTCGCGGCCGGGCGCTACTTCCTCCCGGCGGTCAACTCGGCGCTCAACGCGCTCTGCACTGTCCTGCTCGTCGCCGGCTACGTCGCTATCCGCCGCCGCATGGAGTGGCTGCACACCTTCTGCATGACGACGGCCCTGCTTGTGTCGGCGCTCTTTTTGAGCTGCTACCTCTACTTCCACTTCGTCGTCCTCGACGGCCAGCGGCGGCCACTGGCGGTGAAAGTGCCGACGACGGCGAGCGACCAGTGCGCCGGTCTTGTCCATGCCGCCCACCACGAGCACGCGGTCAGAGGTGTCGCGCGCCATCGCGGCGCTGCTGCAGTCGACCGGCGCGACATCGGTCGGCCTCGACATGCGCAACGTGGACCCGTCGCTCTTTCCGAACGTCGTCTCGGCGCTGCAGGACGCCGGCCTCGACCCCACGCGCGAGCAGATCCCGGTCGCCCCGGCCGCGCACTACATGATGGGCGGCGTCGTGACCGATCTGCACGGTCGCAGCACCGTCGCCGGGCTCTACGCGATCGGCGAGACCGCCTGCACGGGCCTGCACGGCGCCAACCGCCTGGCCTCGAACTCGCTCAGCGAGTGCTTCGTCTACGGCGCGCGCGCCGCACAGGCCGGCCTGGACGAGCCCGCCGGGGGCGTCGCAGCGCCGGGCCCGCCACCGCCGGCCGCGCGCCTCGAGCATCCGGGCCGGACGACGCAGGAGGCGCTCTGGCGCGACGCCGGGATCGTGCGCACGGGCGAGGGACTGGCCCGCCTGGCGGCCGGCTCGCATCCGCTCGCGCGGCTGATCGCGGCCTGCGCCCTGCGCCGCGAGGAGAGCCGGGGCGCGCATCAGCGCAGCGACTTCCCCGGAGTCGAACGCGCGCTGGATCATCGCCACACCGAGATCGGGGTCGACGAGGAGCCGCATCACGCGCGCTGGACTTGACAGCTCGTCAGCTTAATACGAACTCAACATTGGGTTCGTTCTTACCTTCATACGAGGACGCCAGACTGCCGCGGCCCGCCGCCGTACGGAGGAAAGGAGATCCCGCCCCCCATGTATCAGTTCAGCCGCGCCATCTATCGCGAGCTGTCGCCGCACATCGATTGCTCGCACGAGGCGCGCAACGGCCACGCCGCGGTGCTGCGCGCGTGCGAAGCGACGATCGAGCGCCTCGCGACCGACCGCCACTACTTCGCCAGGCCCGCGCGCACGTTGTTCAACGACATCCGCGCGAACTTCCCGATCGCGGCGCAGCCGCGCGTCTGGCAGGTCGTCTCGGCCTACGTCGGCGCCGCCCAGGAATGGCTCGCCAAGCAGCCTCAGCACGGCTACGACATCAACGGCAACCCGCTCGAGTGCCGCGCCACGACGCGCCGCGGCACCCCGTGCCAGCGCATGCCGCTCGCCCACAACGGCTACTGCCCCTCGCACCAGCACCTCGCCGAGACCGAGGAGATCGCGGAGATCGAGCAGCGGATCGCCGCGTAGCGCCCTGCGGCTGCGCAGCGGATCCCCGCGCCGGCGCCTTCCAGCTCCGAACGCGGGTCCGGGATCGGCTTAGATAGGCCGATGCCCGCCCTGTCGCTGCCCGTCTTCTTCGCGCGCCTGGGCGTCTGATGCTGCTCGGCGTCGACGTCGGCGGGACGTTCACCGACGCGGTGCTCGCGACCGGCGGGCGGCTCGTGACGTCGAAGGCGCCGACGACGCCCGACGACCAGTCCGAGGGCGTCATGGCGGCGGTCTCGGCGGCGCTCGAGCGCGCGGGCGCCGGCGGCGCGGACGTCGAGGCGTTCGCGCACGGGATGACCGTCGCGACGAACGCGCTGCTCGAGAGCCGCGGCGCCCGGACGGTGCTCGTCGCGACGGAGGGCTTCACCGATGTCGTCGAGCTCGGCCGGCAGGCGCGCGCCGACCTCTACCGCCTGTGCGCCGCGCGTCCGGCACCGCTCGTCCCGCCCCAGCGCCGCGTCGCGGCGCGCGAGCGCTGCGGGCCCGAGGGGGTGCTGCGCGCGCTGGAGGATCCGGACGCGCTGGCCGCGCAGGTCGCCGCGCTGGAGCCCGAGGCGGTCGCCGTCGTGCTCCTGCACGCCTACGCGCATCCTGCCCACGAGCAGGCGGTCGGCGCGGCGCTGGCGGCTGCGCTGCCCGAGCTCCACGTCTCGCTGTCGCACGACGTCGTCGGGACGTTTCGCGAGTTCGAGCGCGCGGCGACGACCGAGGTCGACGCGGCGCTCTCGCCGCTGCTCGCGCGCTACCTGCGCCGGCTGCTGGAGCGCGCCGAGCAGGCGGGTCTGCCCGAGCCGCGGATCATGCAGTCCAGCGGCGGCCTGGCGGCCGCGTCGCTCGCCGCCCGCCATGCGGCGTTCACCGTGCTCTCGGGCCCGGCCGGAGGCGCGGCCGCCGCGGCGCTCGTGGCCCGCCGCAGCGGCCGCGAGGACCTCGTCTGCTTCGACATGGGCGGAACGTCGTGCGACGTGTGCGTCGTCGAGGGCGGCGAGGTACGTGAGACGGCGGGTCGCGAGGTCGGCGGGCGGCCGCTCGCGCTGGCGATGGTCGACATCCACACGGTCGGCGCCGGCGGCGGGTCGGTCGCGTGGCGCGACCCCGGCGGCGCGCTGCGCGTCGGGCCGCGTAGCGCGGGCGCGATGCCGGGTCCGGCGTGCTACGCCCGCGGCGGCGAGGAGCCGACCGTAACCGACGCCAACCTCCTGCTCGGGCGGCTCGGCAGCGGCGCGCCGCTCGCCGGCGGAGTCGCGCTCGATCGCGGCGCAGCGCAGCGCGCGGTCGGCGCCCTTGCGCAGCAGCTCGGGCTCGACGTCATCGCCTGCGCGGAGGGCATCGTCCGCGTCGCGAACGCCGAGATGGTGCGCGCGCTGCGCGTCATGACCGTCGAGCAGGGGATCGACCCGCGCCGCTTCGCGCTGCTCGCCTTCGGCGGCGCCGGGCCGCTGCATGCCGCCGCGATCGCCGACGAGCTCGGGATGACGACGATCCTCTGCCCGCGCGCGTCGGGCGTGCTCAGCGCGCTCGGGCTCGCCGCCGCCGAGCGCCGCGCGACCGAGCAGCGCAGCGTGCTGCTCACGGGCGCCGCGCTGACCGATGACGCGCTGCGGCGCGCGCGCGACGCGCTGGCCGCCGCCGCCCGCAGCACGCTCGCCGGCGCCGGCTCCGGCGCCGTCGAGGTCGCCTACGACGTGCGCTACAGCGGCCAGGCGCACGAGCTGACGGTGCGTGACCTCGACGACGCGACCGTCGCCGGCGTGCGCGCCGCCTTCGAGGCGCTGCACGACGAGCGCTACGGCTACCGCGACGCCGAGGTGCCGATCGAGCTGGTCACGCTTCGCGCCACGGCGCGCCTGCCCGCACCCGAGCTCGACTTCGCGGCCGGCGCCGGCGAGGGGACGCAGCGCTCGCGGCGAACCGTCGTGTTCGACGGCGCAGACCACGAGGCCGCCGTCCTGCGCGGCGAGCCCGCGCCCGGCGACGAGATCGCCGGACCGGCGATCTGCGAGCTGCCGGAGGCGACGCTCGCCGTGTCGCCGGGCTGGAGCGGCGTCGTCGACGAGGCCGGCACGATCGTGCTCGAGCGCGGAGGGCCCTCGCGTGACGCTTGACCCGATCGACCTGCAGGTCGTGACCGGCGCGCTGCGCGCCGCCTGCGAGGAGATGGGCGCCGCGCTCGTGCGCAGCGCGCACTCGGCGAACATCAAGGAGCGCCGGGACTGCTCGAGCGGCCTGTTCGACGCCGCGGGCGAGATGGTCATGCAGGCCGAGCACATCCCCGTCCACCTCGGGGCGATGCCGGCCGCCGTCGCCGCCGTGCTCGACATGGACCACGCCGCCGGCGGGGGCGGGCGGGCCTACGTCCTCAACGACCCCTACCGCGGCGGGACGCACCTGCCCGACATCACGGTCGTCACGCCCGTGCTCGACGACCGCGGCGCGCTGCTCGGCTTCGCCGCCAACCGCGCGCATCATGCCGACGTCGGCGGCCGCGTCCCCGGCTCGATGCCGGCCGACTCGAGGACGCTCGACGAGGAGGGCGTCGTGATCGCGCCGCGCGTGCTCGACGAGCGCGCGATCGACGAGCTCGTCGCGCAGATGCGCCAGCCCGCCCAGCGGCGCGCCGACCTCCGCGCGCAGCTCGCCGCCAACCGGATCGGCGCACGGCGCCTCGTCGAGCTGGCCGACCGGCTCGGCGCAGAATCGCTGCGCGAGGCGACCGCGGCGGTCCTCGACTACGCCGAGCGGCGCACCCGCGCCTGCATCGCCGCACTGCCCGACGGCCCGCGCGAGGCCCGCGACGTGCTCGAGGCGATCGACGGCGACGTCGAGCTGCGGCTCGTCGCGACCGTCGACGGCGACCGCCTGATCCTCGACTTCGCCGGCAGCGCGGCGCAGCACGGCGGCAACCTCAACTGCCCGCTGGCGGTGACGCGCTCGGCGGCGTACTTCGCGGTCCGCGTGCTGACCGATCCCGACGTCCCGCCCAGCGCGGGCGCCTACCGCCCGATCGAGGTGCGCGCGCCGGAGGGGTCGCTGCTCAACGCGCGCCCGCCGGCCGGCGGCGGTCCCGCTCCCGCTGTCGCGGCCGGCAACGTCGAGACCTCCAGCCGCGTCGCAGACCTCGTGCTCGCCGCGTTCGGCCGGGCGCTCGGACAGGGCACGATGAACAACCTCACGCTCGGCAGCGAGCAGTTCACGTACTACGAGACGCTCGGCGGCGGCCAGGGCGCGTGCCCGGACGCCGACGGCCCGAGCGCCGTCCACGTCGCGATGTCCAACACGCTCAACACACCGGTCGAGGCGCTCGAGCTCGAGTTCCCGCTGCGCGTCGTGCGCCACGCGATGCGACGCAACTCGGGCGGCGCCGGTCGCCGGCGCGGCGGCGACGGGATCGTGCGCGAGCTCGAGGCACAGGCGCCGATGTCCTACGCGCTGATCACCGAGCGCCGCCGCACCGCGCCGCCCGGTGCGGACGGCGGAGAGCCGGGCGCCCGCGGGCGCAACCTGCTCAACGGCGCCGAGCTGGCGGCGAAGGCGAGCGGGGAGCTGCAGCCCGGCGACCGCCTCGCGATCGAGACCCCTGGTGGCGGCGGGCACGGCTCACCGCGGGCCTAGCCGCTCGCCGGCCCGAACCGCGACGTCGAGGCGGTTCGCCGGCGGCGCGAGCGGGCATGCCCAGCGCGCGTCGTAGGAGCACGACGGCTGGTAGGCGAAGTTCAGGTCGAGCACGAGCAGGCCGCCCTGCGTGCCGAGGTCGGCGCCCTTGATCGTGTCGAGCACGTAGCGTCCCGCGCCGTAGGACTCGCTGCCGCTCGTGGCGTCGGCGAACGGGACGAAGAGGCCGCCGCCGTAGGCGTCCAGCCAGTACAGGTCGAGCGTGGCGCGAGGGGCGCGGGCGCGGGCAAAGCGGACGAAGCGCATCGTCGCGCCGTCGCTCGAGGGCAGCTCGAGGTGCTCGTCCTGCGCGGGCTCGACGCTCGCGAGCAAGCGCCAGGCGGGGTCGTACTCCCACACGTGCGGCCCGCCGAAGCGCTCGCGCTCGGACGCCGGCACGGGCGACTGCGGATGCGTCGCATAGAGCCGTCGGCGCGTCGCGCACCACCCACGGTGAGCCGCCACCGGATCCTCCGCCGCACGAACCGCGGCGTACAGCTCGGCGACGCGCCGGCGGAAGTCGAGCAGCTGCGCGATAGAACTGGCGTCGGTGCCTGCGATCGCGGGACGCTAGCGAACTCAGTCGCCGTCGCACGACTACGACTAGCATCCCGGCCGATGGCGCCCGACCCGCCCTCCCCCTCCCCCGGCCGTGTCGGCTTCGTCGGGCTGGGGATCATGGGATCGCGGATGGCGGCGAACCTCGCCCGCGCCGGCCATGAGCTGACCGTCTACAACCGCACGCGATCGACCGCGGACGCGTGGGCAGCCGAGAACGGCGGCACCGTCGCGGGCTCGCCGGCCGAGGTCGGCGGTGCCAGCGACGTCGTGATCAGCATGGTCGTCGACGGCGACCAGGTGCGCTCCATGCTGCTCGGCGAGGACGGTGTCGCGCAGGGCGCCGCCGCCGGCACGCTGTGCGTCGATATGTCGACGATCGCGCCGGCGCAGACGCTGGCGATCGGCGCTGAGCTCGCCGCACGCGGCCTGAAGCTGCTCGATGCGCCGGTCAGCGGCTCCTCTCCGAAGGCGCAGGACGGGACGCTGACGATCATGGCCGGCGGCGAGGCCGAGGACTTCGCGCGGGCGGCGCCGCTGTTCGAGATCATGGGCGACCTCGTCGTCCACGTCGGGCCCCTCGGCCAAGGCGAGATGGTGAAGCTCATCAACAACGCCGTCGCGGCCGCCAATGCCGCGACCGTCGGCGAGGCGCTGCTCGTCGGCCAGGCGACGCGCGTCGACCTCGACGCGCTCGTAGAGGTCATGGGCAACGGCTCGGGCGGCTCGGCGATGCTCGGCCTGAAGGCGGGCCCGATGCGCGAGCACGACTACGCGACGCTCTTCAAGCTCGAGCACATGCTCAAGGACGTGCGGCTGTGCCTCGAGGAGGCGCAGGCCGCGAACGTGCCATTCGGCGCCGCGGCGCGGGCCCGCGAGGTGCTCGTCGCCGCGCTGGCGCGCGGACATGCGGACGACGACTTCGCCGCGCTGGTCGAGGCGCTCGAAGGATTCGCAAGCATCCGGCTGGACGGCTGAGCGTTACAAGCTCACGCGTGCAAAACCCCGTACTTCCAGCGTTATTTTGCCCTTTGCATAAACCTGTGCCACAATCTCCGCGTCCCGTCGTTCGAATCAACGGCATGGTTCGGTCGACGGGTGGTTTCGTTCTGTCTCGTTCAATGTCCCGTCGTCGTCTGGGTTCATCTATGCCTATTGCGTTCAAGGAGTGGGCGGTCACCGTCCGTGCTCTCGCCGAGGGCGAGCAGCTCATCACCCTGCGAAAGGGCGGTATTCGCGAGTCGGATAAGCGCTTTCGCGTTCAGCACGATCGCTTCTTCCTCTACCCGACCTTCGATCATCAGCGCGGGGATTGCGTTCGAGAGTCGCACGTGCCCGAGCTTGCTCGAGCGCTCGAGGAAGGCGTCTGGGCGGATGGGGAACCGCCTACGGGCGCCGTCGACGGCAGCGGGCTGAACCCGCTGCCGCAGCCCGACCGCGTGCGCATCCGCGCATGGGCCGAGGTCGCCGGTCACTTCACGATCACCGATCCGCGTTGCGTCGACGCGCTGTCGCCGTTCTACGTCTGGAGCACCGACTACGCGGAGAAGCGCCTGGAGTGGAAGCGCCGCCATCCGCTGCACGTCCTGCTGCTGCGCACGTACCGGATCCCGCGCCCCGTCACGGTGCGCGTCAAGGACGAGTACGGCGGGTGTCGCTCGTGGCTGGAGCTGCAGCGCGAGCTGCCGTTCGAAGGCACGCCGGTCCTCTCCGACGACGAGTTCGAGCGCGCCGCCGAGGAGATCCGCATGATCGCGGACGGCGGCGTCCCGGCGCTCGTGTAGGGCAGGAGCAGTTGCTCGCGGCGCTGGCCGCGGCCCAGCGCGTCCTCGCCGTCGGGATCGGCGGCGGGGGCGACGTCGTCGGCGCGCTCGCGGTCGCGGAGCTCGCCGGCGCGCTCGCCACGCCGGCGGTCATCGGCGGCCTGAGCTGGGAGCGGCGCCCGATCGACCCGCTGCCGGGCCCGCGGCGGATGAGCGAGATCGCCGAGCTGCGGCGGCTCAACGAGCACGCAGGCCTGGCGAGCGCCGGCACGACCGGCCCCGGCGGCTTTCTCTTCGCCGAGTCGCACATGGCTCGCCACCTCGGCGAGCCGGTCATGCTGCTCGACCCCGCTGGCGGCCCGGCGGCGGTTGCCGAGGCGCTCGCAGATGCGGCGCAGCAGCTCGGCTGCGACCTCGTCGTGCTGACCGACGTCGGCGGCGACGTGCTGGCCCACGGCGACGAGCCGGGGCTGGGCAGCCCGCTGGCGGACGCGGTCTGCCTTGCCGGCGGCCCACTGCTCGCGCAGCGCGGCATCGCGCTGCTCGGCGCGCTCTTCGGCGCGGGGTGCGACGGCGAGCTGACTCCCGCCGAGGTCGCCGCCCGGATCGCCGAGCTCGCCGAAGCCGGCGGCTACCTCGGCGCGTGGGGACCGGGATCGGCAGAGCTGGGAAGGCTGGAGGCCGCCGCCGCGCAGATCCCGACGGAGGCAAGCGCGATGGCGCTGCGCTGCGCGCGTGGCGCGCTCGGCGCTGCGCCGATCCGCGACGGGCGTCGAACGGTGCAGCTGACGGCGGCCGGCGGCCTGCTGTTCTTCTTCGACCCGCTCGTCGCACTCGACGGCGCGGCGCGCTGCGCTGCGCTCGTCGCGCAGGCGGCCTCGCTCGAGGAGGCCAACGGCATCCTGCTCGGCCACGGGATCCCCACCGAGCTCGAGTGGGAGGCGTCGCAGCCGCCGCCGGCGCGCTGACGCCTGGCCAGCGACGCCCGCCCGTCGCCCACTAGTAGATGTCGTCCTGGGTCGAGACCGCGTCGCGCAACTTCACGGCGCGACACGAGGAGCGCGACGAAGCCGGCGCCGACGCAGTTCTCGCCCTGCTCGAGGACACGCGCGAGCGCGTCGGGCCGCTGTTCGGCAGGCTCCCCGAAGAGGTCACCGTCGTCCTGCACCCCAGCCGCCTGGAGCTCGACCTCGCACAGCCGTCCCTGCCCGTCGTGCGACGCCTCACGACGCCCGCCGCGCGGCGCTACCTCGCCGGCTGGGCGGGCAGCGGCGCGCTGCACGTGCTCGCGCCCCGCCTGCTCGCCGAGCGGGCGGCGAACGTCGAGGGCTCGCGGGAGATGCTGGCGCTCACGCCGGCGGCGCTCTACGTCCAGCTCGCGATCGCGCACTGCAACCCGGCGCTGCCGCCGCCGTGGTCGCCGCGCGCGACGATCCGCGCGGCGCGCTGGGCCT
The DNA here is from genome assembly GCA_019348575.1 of Actinomycetota bacterium. The sequence continues at coordinate 8,937 of JAHWJE010000016.1, forward strand.
GGCTCGTGGCGGGCACAGCGCAATGGTTCTCCGGCCAGACGGCGCACGCGCGCCGGGCGATCGCCCGCCGCCTGCGGGAGGGCAGCCGCCCGGACTTCCCGCCCTCGTTGCGCGACGCGGCGCTGCTCGGCGGCACCGTCATCGACCTCGTCGCCCGTGAGGAGGGTGTCGAGAGCGCGGTGCGGCTCGCCTGCAGCCTGCCCCGCGGCGGTCCGCGCGAGGCGCTCGTGTCGGTCTTCCACGGCCGCGCGATGGTCCACACCGAGGGCACCTGGCGGGCGCATCTGGCGCGGATGGCGGGGCGCTGAGAGCGAGGACCGGGCGCTCCCCCGCCGCCGCCGGCGATGCTGGGTCAGCTAGCCACGAGCTCTGTTCCCAGCCACACGATCAGCGCCCCGAGCGCGAGCACGGCGAGCAGGACGGCGAGCACGCGGGAGGGCGCCGTCGCGCCGCCGGCCGGCGCGTCGCTGACGAGCTCGGCCTCCAGCAGCACGTCGCGCGCCGCCCCATGCCCGGACGCGGGGACCATCACGTCGCGCGGGCCGGCCGCGAGCATGTCCGGGACGTCGAAGCCGCGCGTGCGCCGCAGCGTCGACGGAATCCCCTCCTCGAGCAGCAGGCCCTGGACGAACTCCGCCTCGGCCTGGTTCATCGCCCCCGCGACGCGGACCAGGTCGCCCTCGATGTAGCGCGGGTCGATCTTGCGCGCGCGCTCGTGACGATCCGAGACCGGCTCGTCGAGCTCGCGCTGCCCGCTGTAGACGAGCGGGATGTTGCACGAGCGACAGAAGCGCTCGTCGAGCGGGTGCGGCTCGTCGCAGCTCGGGCAGACCAGCGGCTCGCTCATCAGGTCACCTCGAGCTCGACTTCCCGGATCACGCCGTCCTCGATCAGGTACGAGCGCACCTCCGGCTCGCCGTCCTTGGCCTTCGGCACGCCGACGATGAGCCACTCCACTCCGGGCCAGCCGGCGGCGAAGTTCACGTCGGTCTGCGAGGGATACGGCGGCGAGCGCGTGTGGGAGTGGTAGATCGCCGTGAGCTGGTCGTCGTCCTCGTCGGCGAACGCGAACGCGATCAGCTCGCGGCCGTCGATGTCGAAGCGAAACGGACTGGCGGCGAGGTTCTCCAGCGCGCGCGCGGCGGTGGCGATCCCGTCGCGCCCGACGACGACGCCGCAGCACTCGTTGGGAGCGTCGCGCACCGCGTGTGCGACGATCTCGTCCAGCAGGGCGCGGTCGATCTTCACCCCGACAGGCTAGCCGGGACGACCACCACCACTAGGCCTTCTTCAGGTGCTTGGCGTCGTCGTCGTCGTCGCCGCCGGTCATGTTCGAGACCGACTCCTTGAACTCGCGCATGCCCCTGCCCAGCGAGCGGCCGACCTCCGGAAGCTTCTTGGGCCCGAGCACGACGAGCGCGATCGCCAGGATGAGCAGCAGCTCACCCGGGCCGAGATTGAATGGCATGTGTTGTGGCCTTTTCTTGGTTGGCGGACTGTGACGGTCGCTTCCAGGAAGCGATGGTAGATGCAGCGGTGCGTGGGAAGGGACGAAGTCGTGAACGTCATGTCGTGCCCGTCTCGAACGCGAACGGCACGGGATCCCTGCCCGCGAGCGTGCGCAGCACGACGAGATGCTGGCCCTCGTTGGCCATGATCGACGCCCCCATCTGCAGCAGCCGCGCCTCGACGAACCTCGGCTGCGCGTCGTGATAGGCGGCGATGGCGGCCGTCTCGAGCTCGATCGCGAAGTTCGCCATCTCGGCCTGCGTCCTGACGTCGCGCAACCCCTCGACGACCTCGTCGACGTCGGCGAGGCCCTTCGGCGGGGCCGGCGCGATCCCGCCGAGATCGGTCAGCGCGGTCGTGAGCGCCTCGCCGTGCTGCTGCTCGTGACCGCGGAAGCGCCGCACGCTGAAGGTTCTGTGCGCGGGACTCGTTGCGTGGTGGGCTCCGCTGAGCGCGGTCGTGATGTGGCGCGGGTGGGCTGACACTCTGAGCGAGCTCGCCGTGTTCTTCAGTCAGGCCGCGCTCGTGACGTTCGGCGGCGCCTACGCGGCGCTCGCCTACGTCGCGCAAGCAGCAGTCAGCGGGTACGGGTGGCTGCAGCCCGGCGAGATGCTCACCGGCCTGGGCATGGCCGAGACCACGCCCGGGCCGTTGATCATGGTGGTGCAGTTCGTCGGTTTTCTGGCGGGCTACCGCAACCCCGGCGGTCTGTCGCCGTTGACCGCTGCGACCGCCACCGCCGCGATCACGACCGAGACGCCCAGCCCCTTGAGCTGATCGACCAGCCACGCCACTGTGTCCTGCGTCGAGAGGCCCCATGCCTTCTGGATGACGTGCCCCCGGACGAAGGCCAACGGGACCGCGATGATCCACGCGAGGATCGCGATCGCGGCTGCAACCGCGGCGGCGTGTACGGGCAGTCCTCCGGGAACACGTTCGAACACCCGCACGATTCCCGCTATAGGAGCGCCCCGCAGAGAGAGCAAAAACGCGATCTGCAACAGC
>JAHWJE010000170.1 GCA_019348575.1 Actinomycetota bacterium
GACAGCTCCTGCCGTGTGGTTTGTCATTACCTGCGCGCGCGCCGTCAGGGCATCATGCATTCCCACTTCGCCCCGCCAGGCGCTTGTCGCGCTTCTGCTGTTGCTGGGTCTGCTGGGGTGCACGCGTCCGGCGCATCCGCATCGGTCGAGCTGCGCGACCGGGAGCGCTCGGCAGCGGTCAGGGCGGCCGACCTGCCGCTGCTCGGCGTGCCGTTCGCCGTGAAGGACAACATCGACGTCGCCGGGCTGCCGACGACCGCCGCCTGCCCGGACTTCGCCTACGCGCCGGCGCAGACGGCGTTCGTCGTGCGCCGCCTGCTCGAGGCGGGCGCGATCCTCGTCGGCAAGACGAACATGGACCAGTTCGCGACCGGGCTCGTCGGCACGCGCACGCCGTACGGCGCCTGCTCCAGCGTGGCGAGCGCGCGGCACGTCTCGGGTGGCTCGAGCTCGGGCTCGGCCGTCGCCGTGGCGGCGGGGACGGTCGCGTTCGCGCTGGGAACCGATACCGCCGGTTCGGGGCGCGTGCCGGCGGCGTTCAACGCCATCGTCGGTCTGAAGCCGACGCGCGGGCGGCTGAGCGCGCACGGCGTGCTGGCGGCCTGCCGGACGATCGACTGCGTTTCGATCTTCGCGCGCGACGCCGGCGACGCAGGGGCCGTCCTCGCCGCCGCCGACGGCTTCGACCGCCGCGATCCGTTCGCTCGACCGCGACCGCCCGCCGGCGACCCGCGACGCGGGCCGTCGGTGATCGGCGTCCCGCGCGAGGCCGACCTGGCAGCGCTCGACGCGCACAGCCGTGACGCCTGGCAGGCCGCGCGGGCGCGCCTGGAAGCGCTCGCCGACGCGCTCGTCGAGGTCGACCTGCGACCGTTCGTGGACGCCGGGCGGCTGCTGTACGGCGGTCCCTGGCTGGCCGAGCGCTACGCGAGCGTCGGGCGCTTCCTCGCCCGGCCCGACGTCGAGGCCGACGCGGTCGTGCGCGCGACCGTGCTCGCCGGCGCGGCGCCGTCGGCGGCCGACGCGTTCGACGGCATGTACCGGCTGGCCGAGCTGCGCCGCGAGACCGAGGCTGTCTGGGAGGCGGTCGACGCGCTGGCGCTGCCGACCGTGCCCACGCATCCCACGCACGCCGACGTCGCCGCCGACCCGGTCGCCGTCAACGCGCGCCTGGGCACCTGGACGAACTTCGTCAACCTGCTCGACCTCGCCGCCGTCGCCGTGCCGGCGCCACCCCGCGGCGACGGGCTGCCGTTCGGGATCACGCTCGCGGCGCCCGCCTGGAGCGACGCCCACCTGCTGCGGCTGGCCGGCGCCTTCGAGACGCTCGCCGCGCCGGAGATCGACGTCGCGGTCGTCGGCGCCCATCTCTCGGGGATGCCCCGCAACCACGAGCTGCTCGACCGCAGGGCACGGCTCGTGGCCCGCACGAGGACCGCCGGCTGCTACCGGCTGTTCGATCTCGCCGACGGCAGCGGACGGCCGGGCCTGCTGCGCGACGAGGCCGGCGGGGGCGCGGTCGAGGTCGAGGTCTGGCGCCTCAGCGCCGCCGCGTTCGGCACGCTGGTCGCGAGCGTCGCCGCGCCGCTGGCGATCGGGACGCTCGAGCTGGCCGACGGCACGAGCGTGCACGGCTTTCTCTGCGAGCCCCACGCCGTGACCGATGCGCCGGAGGTGACGGCCTTCGGTGGCTGGCGGCGGTACGTGGCGGTGACGCGGTGAGCCGCGCGCTGCTCGTCATCGATCCACAGCTCGACTTCGTGGCGATGGCGCACCCGGGCGCCGCCGACCGGGCGCTGCCCGCGATCGCGCAGCTCGTCGCCGATGCCCGCGCCGGCGGCAGCGCCGTCGTCTTCACGCAGGAGCTTCACCGCGAGCGGCGCGTCGACTTCGGCCGCGAGCTGGACGGCGACGAGCCGGTGCACTGCGTCGAGGGCACCCGCGGCGCGCAGCTCGTGCCCGCGCTGCAGCCGCAGGCCGGCGACCTGATTGTGCGCAAGCGCCGCTACAGCGCGTTCTTCGCCACCGACCTCGACCTGCTGCTGCGCGGGCTGGGGGTCACGACCGTCGTCGCCTGCGGCTTTTTGACGGACGTCTGCGTGCACTACACCTGCGTCGACGCCCATCAGCTCGACTACCACGTGCACGTCGTGCCCGAGGCCTGCGCCGGCTCGAGCGACGCGGCTGCCCGCGCCGCGGTCGCCGCGATCGCCTACCTGCAGGCCGGCGCGGTGCTCGCGCCGGCCGGCGCCCGCGCGCTCCTGCGACCCGCCCTGCCGGCCTGAGCGGCCGCCCTCCCCGCCTTCACCAGTCGTGCCCGGCGAAGACCGGCTCGGGCACGAGCTGCACGCCGAACGCCTCGTGCACCCCGGCGGCGATCTCGCGGGCCAGGGCGACGAGCTCCGCCGTCGTGCCGGCGCCGCGGTTGGTCAGCGCGAGTGTGTGCTTGGAGGAGATCGCGATCCCGCTCGGGTTGCCGTGCCCGCGCCCGAAGCCCGCGCGCTCGATCAGCCACGCCGCCGAGGTCTTCACCGTGCGCTCGCTGACCGGCCAGACCGGCGGGCGCACGTCGTCGCCGAGCCGCTGCGCCGCGCGCTGCGCGAGGGCGTCGAAGTCGCGCGCGCGCAGGATCGGGTTCGTGAAGAACGAGCCCGCGCTGACGGTGTCGGGATCGCCGGCGTCGAGCACCATGCCCTTGCGGCGACGCAGCGCGAGCACCGCCTCGCGCACCGCGGGCAGCGGCGCCCGCTCGCCCTCCGCGATCCCCAGGCGGCGCGCAAGCTCGCCGTAGCGAACGGGCTCTGACGCCGGCGTCCGCTCGAGCGCGAAGCGCACCCGCAGGACCAGCCAGCGGCCGGGGTCGCGCTTGAAGACGCTCGAGCGGTAGTCGAACAGGCATTCCTCGTTGCCGAGCTCGTGGACGTCGCCGGTCAGGCGGTCCAGGGCGCGCACGCCGACGACGACGTCGGCGACCTCCTGGCCGTAGGCGCCGACGTTCTGGATCGGCGTCGCTCCGACGCTGCCCGGGATGCCCGAGAGCGCCTCGATGCCCGACAGCTCCTGCTCGACGCACGCCGCCACGAGCGCGTCCCAGTCCTCGCCCGCGGCGACGTCGAGCCGCAGCCGGCCGTCGGTCATCCCGAAGGACTCGACGCCGCGCGTCGCGACGCGCACGACCGTTCCCGGGAACCCCGCGTCGGCGACGACGACGTTGCTGCCGCCGGCGAGCACGAGCAGCGGCTCGCCGGCCGCAGATCGGAGCGGCGCACGGACTCGAGCAGCGCCTCCTCGTCGCGCGCCGTCGTCATCCGCCTGGGCGGACCGCCGAGGCGCAGCGTCGTCAGCTCCGAGAGTCGGGGGGCGGACATCGCAGGCAGCCTACGACGCGCGGGAGGGTCCGACCGGGCGACGGCGAACACTTCGGCAATGGCCTCGTTTGCTCGCCGCCGGACGCGTGCGGCCCTCGGCATCACGGTGCTGCTCGTCGTGCTCGCCGCGCTCGCGTCGTGGCTTCGCAACAGCTCGCTCGTGCGGGTCCAGACGGTCACCGTCAGCCGCATCGCGAGCTCGCAGAACGACGAGATCCGCCGCGCGCTGCAGGCCGAGGCGATGGACATGACGACGCTTCACGTGCGCGAGGACGCGCTCCTGAGCGCGGTCGCCCAGTACCCCGTCGTGCGCAGCCTGCGCACCGAGACCGACTTCCCGCACGGGCTGCGGATCATCGTCAACGCGCGCGAGCCCGTGGCGGCGCTGCGCTCGTCGGGTGGCGATCAGACCGCGGTCGCGGCAGACGGGACGCTGCTGCGCGGCAGCACGACGCGCGACCTGCCGATCGTCGGGGTGCGCTCGACGCCGGCCGGCGAGCGCCTCGGGCGCGGCGAGACGCGCGCTGCCGTGCGGTTGCTCGCCGCCGCGCCGCGGCCCCTGCGCTTGCGCGTCGCCCGCGTCTACCGCGGGCCGCGCGGGCTCACGGCCACGATGGCCGACGGTCCGAAGCTCTACTTCGGCGGCCGCACGCGGGCGCACGCGAAGTGGGGGGCGGCCGCCCAGGTGCTCTCCCACCCCACCTCGCGCGGCGCGTCCTACGTCGATCTGCGCATCCCCGAGCGCCCCGTCGCGGGCGGCTTGCAGCCACGGCCGGCCAACCCTCAACCTCAACTTTAGATCGACCCCATGGGAAACACGATTCTCCTGCACAGGTCGAGAGTCCCGCGTTCTGCAATCGTTCTTGCGCGGGTAGACTTGCGTTGACATCGCTTCTTCCCCGTGCTTACTGTGGTTTCCGCAGGATCGGGCCGGGGAGCAAAATCTCTCAACGCTAACTCAAGGGTCGGACGCTTCCTCATGGAATCCAGCAGCAGCTATCTCGCGGTGATCAAGGTCGTCGGCGTCGGCGGCGGCGGCACGAACGCCGTCAACCGGATGGTCGACGCCGGGCTGCGCGGCGTGGAGTTCATCTCGGCCAACACCGACGCGCAGGCGCTGCAGATGACGGACGCCGACATCAAGCTCAACATCGGGCACGACCTCACGAAGGGGCTGGGCGCCGGCGCCAACCCCGAGGTCGGCTTCGGCGCCGCGGCCGAGTCGCGCGACGACATCAAGGAGGCGCTGAAGGGCGCCGACATGGTCTTCGTCACCGCCGGCGAGGGTGGCGGCACCGGCACCGGCGCGGCGCCCGTCCACAACGGCGTGCTGCACGTCAGCGACGGCCAGATCGCCTACGTCGGGCCGGCATCGTCCGCGCCCGCGCCGCCCGCGCTGGCGAAGCGCCTCAACGCCCGCGGCGGGACGATCCTGCCGGGGCTGGTCGAGGCGCACTTCCACCCGACGTACTTCAACGTCGCGGCGCTGGAAGACCTCGACATCAAGTACCCCGTCGAGTACGTCACGCTGCTGGCCGCCGCCAACGCCCGGCTGGCG
>JAHWJE010000171.1 GCA_019348575.1 Actinomycetota bacterium
CTCGGCCGTCTCCGGGCCGATCGCGAGATTGTACTCCTTCTTGCCGAAGTTGATGATCGACTCGTCGAGATCGTCGCCGCCTATGCGGATCGACTGCGACACGACGATGCCGCAGTTCTTGATGACGGCGACCTCCGAGGTGCCGCCCCCGATGTCGACGACCATCGAGCCGGTCGGCTCGCCGACCGGCAGGCCCGCGCCGATCGCGGCGGCCATCGGCTCCTCGATGAGGTAGGCCTGGCGCGCGCCGGCGCTCAGGCAGGCCTCCTCGACCGCGCGCTTTTCGACGCCCGTGACGCCCGAGGGCACGCAGACGACGACGCGCGGGTGCGCCCACTTGTTCTGGTGCACCTTCTGGATGAAGTGGCGCAGCATCTTCTCGGTGACGTCGAAGTCGGCGATCACGCCGTCCTTGAGCGGACGGATCGCCGAGATCGTCCCCGGCGTGCGGCCGAGCATCCGCTTGGCCTCGATGCCGACGGCATGGACCTCGCCGCTGCGCGAGTCGATCGCCACGACCGAGGGCTCGCTCAGGACGATGCCGCGGCCGCGCACGTAGACGAGGGTGTTCGCTGTGCCCAGATCGACGGCCATGTCGCGGCCACCGAAACCGGTGAGGTAGCTGAAGAAACCCATTGAAGAGGTGGCGGAGAACCCGCTTGCGGGCCGTGGACAGAACCGCCCACGGGGCCGGCGCCGCCGCTGAGTCTAGCGGCGGCGCGCGCTCCTCCGGAGTATCCCTCTAGTCCTCCCTGAGCATAAGGCTCGAGTCGAGGTCGAGCAGTCGCGCGACGGGCAGACCGACGACGTTCAGGTAGTCGCCCATTATGCGGCGAACCAGCCCTGCACCCGCGCCCTGAATCGCATAACCGCCTGCTCTGCCTGACCATTCGCGGGTTGCGACGTAGCGCCGGACGAGGTCGTCGTCAAGCGCTCGAAACGTCACCTTCGTTACCTCATGCACAACCTGAGGCTTGCCCGATGTCGCGAGCGCGAGGCCGCTGACGACCTCATGCGTGCGCCCGGAGAGCCGTTTCAGCGTCGTCCGAGCGGCTTGCGCGGAGGCCGGCTTTCCGAAGATCTCGCCGTCCAGCGTGACGACGGTGTCGACGCCGAGGACGGTCTCGCCGGGACGCTGCGCGACACCCGCCTGCGCCTTGCGCAGCGCGTTGGTCCGCGCGACCTCGAGGGGGGCGCCGGCGGCGATCTCCTCGACGTTCAGCTCGAGCACCTCGAACGCGATCCGAAGCTGCTCGAGGATCGCGCGGCGCTGCGGCGAGCGGCTGGCGAGGATCAGGGGCGTTACTGCTCCCCGAAGTAGATCGCGATCTCGCGCTCGGCCGAGTCCGCGGAGTCCGAGGCGTGGACGAGGTTGCGGCGCGTCTCGAGGGCGTAGTCGCCCCGGATCGAGCCGGGGGTCGCCTCGATCCCGTTCGTGGCGCCGACCACCTGGCGTGCGGCCGCGATCGCGTCGGGCCCCTCGAGGATCATCGCCACGAGCGGACCCGAGGTGATGAACGCGACGAGCGGGTCGAAGAACGGCTTGCCCTCGTGCTCGCCGTAGTGGCGCCTGGCGGTCGCCACGTCGAGCGTCATGAGCTTCAGCGCCGTCATCTGCAGGCCCTTGCGTTCGAAACGGGCGATGATCTCACCCGTCAGCCTGCGCTCGAACGCGTCGGGCTTGACCAGGATCAGAGTCCGGTCCATCGATCGTTCTCCTCGCGAGTGGGGGATCAGGCTTCGGAGCGCAGCCGCGGCTGGCGCGACACGTCGCCGAGGTCTGCCTCGCAGTACGGGCAGAGCTTCCAGGTCGGGTCGAGCGGCCGAGCGCAGCTCGCGCACGGGTCGCGCAGCTTGCGCATGCAGTTCGGACAGCGAAGGAAGTCCTCCTTGACCTCGTAGTCGCAATGCGGGCAGAGCATGTAGTTGAGCTCGTGCAGCCGCGCCTCCGCGGCCTGCATCTCGAGCTCGCGCTCACGGACGTCCTCGAGGTACTCGGGCGGCCGGACGATGACGTACAGGATCGTCCCCACGAAGGGAAACAGCGACGCGACCGTCGCGCCGATGACGAGCATCGGATCCTCGATCCGCCTGATCGCGTCCATGTACGTCCAGTACACGAGCGCCAGGTAGATGACGACCAGAAACAGGATGAGCATGTTGACCGCGAGGTTCAACCCGTCGCTGTTGATGCCGAAGACTGCTAACACGGTCGGCGCAGCTTATCCGTCGGAGGGGATGGTGGCGTAGTGCTGCCCATGCAGCGCTACAGCAGCAGCCGTCCGAGCCCGTAGCCGATCACGAAGAACACGAGGATGACGAGCGCGACGATCAGCGCGACGACCGCGATCAGCGCCGGCGCCGATGGCCCTTCGCGGTTCACAGCGCCGATCCGCGGCCGGCCCCGGGCGGCCGCATGAGGTCGGCGACGAGGTAGATCGAGCCGGTCGCGAGCACGACGCCGTCGCGGCCGGCAAGCGCTTCGGCGAGCGCGACGGCGCGGCGCGGATCGGGCTCGATGCGGGCGATCGCCGGCGCGCCGACCTGGCCGGCAAGCGAGCCGAGCGTGGCCGGCGACAGCGCGCGGGGATTGGCGTTCGCCGTGAACACCACGCCCGTGCACAGCGGCAGCAGGGCGGCGAGCATCGCGGCCGCGTCCTTGTCGTCGAGCACCGACAGCACCGCGACGAGCGGCCGCCCGGCGAGAAAGCCCGGCAGCGACTCGGCGAGCGCCGCCATCCCGCTCGGGTTGTGCGCGCCGTCGAGCACGACGTCAGGTCCCCCCCGGTCGCTTGCGAGGAGCTCGAAGCGGCCGGGCACGACCGTCGACGCCGCCGCGGCGCGCAGCGGCTCGCCGTCGAGGTGCCCGAGGTAGGCCTGCGCGGCGGCGCAGGCGACCGCGAAGTTGCGCTCCTGGAAGGCGCCGCGCGCGAGCAGCTGCCCGCGCACGGCAGCCGGCGGCGCGGCGGGAGCGCGCACGATCCTCGCGGCCGGCTCGGTCGACCGGGCGACGAGCTGCGCCTCGTGCGCGGCGTCGGGATGCAGGTCGGGTCCGAGCACGAGCGTCGCGGGCGGGCGGGCGCGGCTGACCACGGCGAGCTTCTCGCGGGCGATGTCCTTGATCGTCGGGCCGAGCCAGCGCGTGTGCTCGAGGCCGACGTTGGTCAGCACCACGACCTCCGCGCCGATGACGTTCGTCGCGTCCCAGCGCCCGCCCAGGCCCGCCTCGACGACGGCGACCTCGACGCCCGCCGCCGCCAGCTGCGCGTAGGCGGCCGCGGTCAGCGCCTCGAACTGCGTCACGCGGTCGTCCTCGGCGAGCGTGCGATCGACGAGCTCGGCGGCGCGGCGTGCGCGCCCGACGGCACGCGCGAACTGCTCCTGCGAGACGTCCTCGCCGTCGACGCGAATGCGCTCGGCGAACGAGACGAGGTGCGGCGAGAGGTAGGCGCCCGCGCGCACGCCGTGGCGCTGCAGCAGCGCGGCGATCATCCGCACCGTCGAGGACTTGCCGTTCGTGCCGACGACGTGGATCGACCGAAACGCCTCGTTGGGAGACCCCAGCGCCGTCATCAGGCGCCGCATGCGGTCCAGCCCGAAGCGCATGCCGAAGAGCTCGAGCGACAGCAGCCAGCGCTCGGCCTCCCGCACGGCGCCGATCTGGGCGGCATCGGCCTTCAGCCCCGCCGAGCTCACGCCGCCGCTTCCAACTCCGAGCGCAGGCGCGCGAGCTTGCCGCGCTCGGCGTCGACCACGGCCGCCGGCGCCTTGGCGACGAACCCCTCGTTGGCGAGCTTCCGCTCCGCGCGCGCGATCTCGTCGCGCAGTTTCGCGCGGCGCTCCTCCAGGCGCCGCTCGGCAGCGCCGAGGTCGACGTCGCCGGATTCGAGCACGGCGACGGCGCCGCCGGGCACCGCGACGCTCGCGATCTCCGCGCGCTCGCCGTGTGCACCGTCGAACGCAAAGCGCGCGAGCGCGCCGACGCGCTCGGCCGTGGCGTCGTAGCCCTCGGCGTGCAGCACGGCCGGGATGACGGCTGCGGGCCGCACCCCGACCGACTCGCGCCAGCCGCGCAGGACGCGGACGGCCTCGATCGCGCGCTCCATCGCGGCCTCGGCGTCGGGGTCGCTGAGCTTCGCGTCGAAGGCCGGCGCGATGCTCTTCGCGAGCAGCTCGTCGGTTCCGGGCAGCAGCCCCCACAGCTCCTCGGTGACGAACGGGATCACCGGGTGTGCGGTGGCGAGGGTCTCGCGCAGCACGTGCAGCAGCGTTGCCCCGAGCGCGGCGCGATCGTCCGCGTCGGCGTCATCGGCGAGGCGCGGCTTGACGAGCTCGAGGTACCAGTCGCACAGCTCGCCGTAGATGAAGTCGTAGAGGCCGAGCGCCGCCTTCGCGAAGTCGAAGCCGTCCACGCGCGCCTGCGTGTCGGCCTTGATCGCCTGCAGCCGCGAGAGGATCCAGCGATCCTCGACCGTGCGCGGCTGCGGCGCGCGGCTGCTCGGATCGGCGGCGTCGCCGACGCGCACCACGACGAAGCGGGTCGCGTTGTAGAGCTTGTTGGCGAGCGCCTGGCCCTGCTGGACCTTCTCCTCGCTGAAGCGCACGTCCTGCGTCGAGGACATCGCGAGCAGGCCGAAGCGCACGGCGTCGGCGCCATAGGCGGGAAAATCGCCGCCTTGCGCGAACACGGGCGGCCGCGGCCCGCCCTCGACGAGCGCCAGCGGATCGATTCCCGTGCCCAGCGACTTGCTCATCCGGCGCCCGTCGGGCGCTTGGATGATCGAGTGCACGTACACGTGCTCGAACGGGATGTCGCCGGCGAAGCGCAGCCCCATCATCACCATCCGCGCGACCCACAGAAACAGGATGTCGCGCCCCGTCGAGAGCACGTCGGTCGGATAGAAG
>JAHWJE010000172.1 GCA_019348575.1 Actinomycetota bacterium
GCGCGTGCGGCGCTCCAGCCGCTCGGGATGCTCGAGGCGCTGCGCCTCGTCGGCGCCCGCGACGTCACGGAACGTGATCTTCGGCGAGTCGACCGACATCCGCTTGGCGCGCGACTTGCCGAACGACATCACCTTCGAGCCGCCGCCCTGCATCTGGTTCATGAGGAAGATCCAGAAGCCGATGAACAGCAGGAACGGCAGGACGTACGTGAGCATCGAGATCCACCCGTTCGTGCGGGTGCCCTTGATGTCGAACGAGGCGATCTTGTTGTCCTTCTCGGCCGCCAGCAGCGTTTCCGTCAGCTCGTCGCCGTACTCGGTCGCAAAGCCGATCTCGTACTGCTTCTTGTCGGTCTTCGTGACGAGCAGCTCGTTGGAGCGGTTGCGCATCTCGACCGTCTTGATCTGGTTGTTCTCCAGCTGCGTCAGGAAGGTGTTGAAGCCCGGGTCCTTCTCCTTGTTCGGGCTCGAGATCAGCTGCTGGGCGAAGAACGCCAGGATCACGACGATCAGGATCGGAAAGGCGGCGCTCTTGGAGAAACGGCTCATGTGTATGCGGAAACCCGGTCGTTCACGGAATGGCCCAGCGTAGCAGGGGGTACGGGAGCGTCCAGCCGCCGGATCAGCCGTCCTGCCGCCGCGCGCTGCCCGTCTATCGGCCGATCAGGGCTCGGTCTCGAGCGCTGCGACGTACGGCAGGTTGCGATAGCGCTCGGCGTGATCGAGCCCGTAGCCGACGACGAACCGGTTGGGGATCTCGAAGCCGACGTAGCGCGGCTCGAGCGCGACCTTCAGCCGGGCCGGCTTCGTGAGCAGCGCGCAGACCTCGATCGAGGCCGGGTTGCGCGCGCCGAGGTTGCGCAGCAGGTACTGCAGCGTCAGGCCGGAGTCGACGATGTCCTCGACGATCAGCACGTGGCGGCCCTCGAGTGCGACGTCGAGGTCCTTGAGGATCCGCACGACGCCGGAGGAGTCGGTCGCCGAGCCGTAGCTCGCGACGGCCATGAAGTCGACCTCGCAGGGCACGGCGATGTGGCGCATGAGGTCTGACAGGAAGAAGACGGCGCCCTTCAGGACGCCGACGAGCAGGAGGTCTCGGCCCTCGTAGTCGGCGCTGATCTGGCTGCCGAGCTCGCGAACGCGGCGCGCGAGGTCATCGGGCTGGACGAGGATCTCGCCGACGGCGTGGTCGCGCATGCGCAGCGGGGAGTCTACGAGCCGCTGAGCGGCGACTGCGGCTGCCCGGCGGGCGCCGTCGCAGGCGCCGAGCGCCCCTGCGGCGTCTGCTCGACGCGCAGCAGCCCGGCGCGGACGACGGCGCGCGCGCCGTCGCCGAGGTCGAGCGCGCCGTCGCCGAGGGCGACGATGTCGTCCAGCCGACCGGCCGCGCGGGCGCACAGCCCGCCGACGGCGCGCTCGGCGAGGCGCCGCACGACGAGCCGCGCGAGCGCCGGCGGCAGCGCCGCGAGGTGCGCGACCGCGATCTGGTCGCGCCCGGCGAGTGCGGTGTCGACGACCTCGTCGAGCACCGCCGCCTCCTCGCGGAGCAGCTGCGCGGTGCGCACGACGTTGCGCTCGGCCGCCGGATGCAGCTCGCGCAGCGCGGGGACGAGCCCCGCGCGGGCGCGGTTGCGCGCGTAGGCGGGATCGTCGTTGGAGTCGTCCTCGCGCCATCGCAGGCCACGCGCGATGCAGTGCGCGGCCGTCTCCTCGCGCGTGACTGCCAGCAGCGGGCGCACGAGCAGCCCGTCGCGCTCGGACATCCCCAGCAGCGCGCGCCGCCCGGGCGACGCCGCCAGGCGATAGAGCACGGTCTCGGCCTGGTCGCTTGCGGTGTGCCCGGTCGCCAGCCGCGCGCCGCGCGCAAGCGCGAGCTGCGCTCCGGTCCCGAGCCGCACGTCGCGCGCCCAGGCCTGCAGGTTGCCCGCGTCGTGCGGGCGCTGCGTTGCCTGGACGACGAGCGCCACGCCGAGCCGCTCGCACAGGCTGCGGCAGAAGGCCTCGTCGGCGCCCGCGGCGGCGCGCAGGCCGTAGTTGACGTGCAGCGCGCTGACCGCTCGCGGTCCGGCGAGTCGCGCCGCGAGATCGAGCAGGCAGACGGAGTCGCGGCCGCCCGAGAGCAGCACGACGACCGGCTCCTGCGCGGCGAGCAGTCCCGTCGCGCGAACGCGATCGAGCAGGTCCATTGGGGTCGAGTCTAGGGTCGGCCCCTAGGGATGATTCCCGATAGGCAGCGCGGTCCTGCGCGCCGACACTGCCCGACATGGACACGACATCCGACACCCCCGCCGCGCCCCCGCCCGATCCCGGACCGCGCCGCCTCACCCGCTCCAGCCGCGACCGCATCATCGCCGGCGTCGGCGGCGGCATCGGGCGCTACTTCGGCATCGACCCGGCGCTCGTGCGGATCGGCTTCGTCGCGCTCGCGCTGCTCGGCGGGACGGGGCTGATCGTCTACGCCGCGGCGCTGCTGCTCGTCCCGCTCGACGAGGACGGCGCCGCTCCCCCATCGTCTCCGCGCGACCGCGCGCTGGCGGTCGCCGTCGTCGTGACGGTCATCGTCGTCGGGCTCGTCTTCGGTGGCTTCGGCTTCGCCTTCGGCGGCGCGCTGGTGCCGCTCGGCCTGCTCGTGCTCGTCGGCCTGGCGGTGTGGTGGCTGGCCTCCGGCGAGGGTCCGGGCGGCAGCCCCGCGACCGCCGCTCGCCGGGCGGCGCAGGGCCTCGCGCTGCTGATCGCCTGCGGCGCGCTCGCCGTCGCGAGCTTCTTCGCCAGCGGCCTGGGCGGCGGCGTCGTCGTCGCCGCCATCGTGATCGCCGCCGGCGCCGGCCTGGTCGTCGCCGCGTTCGTCGGCGGCGCGCGCTGGCTCGTCCTGCCGGCGCTGGCGATCGCGCTGCCGCTGGCGTTCGTCTCGGCCGCGGGAATCGATCTCGACGGTGGCTTCGGCGAGCGCCGCGAGCGCCCCGCGACGGTCGCCGAGCTCGAGCAGAGCTACCGGCTCGGCGCAGGCGAGCTCGTCGTCGACCTGCGCGAGCTCGACCTGCCGGCGGGCGACCATCCGCTGAAGGTCCGCGTCGGCGCGGGTCACGCGCTCGTGCTCGTGCCCGAGGACGTCTGCGTCGCGAGCGCGGCCGCCGTCGGGATCGGCGGCGTCGCCGTCTTCGACCGCACGAGCGGCGGCATCGACGTCGACTGGAGCGACGGGCGCCGCGCCCGCGCCGGAGGCGCGCGGCTCGTGCTCGAGGGCCAGGTCGGGCTCGGCCTGCTCGAGGTGCGCCATCGCGAGGTCGACCACGACTTCGACGGGCCGCCGTGGGCGAACCGCGGCCGCTTCGAGCGCATCCCCGACGAGCGCAACGCGGCCTGCGCGAGCACGAGCTGATGCGCCGCGGGCGGGCGCGACAGTTCGACCGCCCGTCGCTCGTCGCCGGGCTCGTGCTCGTCCTGTTCGGGGTCGTGCTGCTGCTCGATCGCAGCGGCGTCCTGCGCCTGACGTTCGGAGCGATCGCCCCGCTGGCGTTCGCCGTCGTCGGGGTGATCCTGCTCGTCACCGGCCTCAGCCGGCGAGAATGAGGCAGGTGACGAACTAGTGCCCGAGATCGCCGCCAGCACGACCGGCCGCGGTGCGGCGCCGCTGCGCGACCTGCGCCGCGATCCCGAGCACGGGATCGTGGCCGGCGTCTGCGAGGGGATCGGCAGGCGCCTGGACATCGACCCGCTGCTGCTGCGGATCGTCTTCGGCGCGACGACGCTCGCCAGCGGCCTCGGCCTCGTCGCGTACCTGCTGGCGTGGTGGCTGCTGCCGGTCCAAGGCGCGGCGCGACCCGTGCCGGTCGCCGGCGGCGGCGCCGCGCACGCTGCAGGACCTGCCCGCCGCCACCCGCGAGTCCATCGCGCTCGCGCGCGAGCTCAAGCGGCGTGGCTTTCGCTTCGTCGGCCCGACGACCGCCTACGCGCTCATGCAGGCGACCGGGATCGTCAACGACCACCTCGGGGCATGCGTTGTGCGCGCGGCTGTGGCCGCGGCGATCGCGCGGCGCTTCGATCAGTCATCACCATGAACGCCTCGAGTCAATCCGGTGAAGCTGTCCCACCTCCGCGCTCTACCTCGCAGTCTCGCCGGGCCACGTGCACTGAGCTCAGGATGCGGGTGCGGCGACGCGAACCGCTCCGGTCGCTACGCTGCTGAAGTACCGTTAACTTGCCTACCAAGGACGACATGGCAGATTTTCTAGATCAGAAGCGAAACGAGATCGCGGCGCGCCTCAAGGAGCTCCGACCGCTCGTGCGGGAATACGAACGCCTGCAAGGGGCTGCGGCTGCGCTGGATGATGTGGCGGCGAAACACCCCGTGCCCGCAGCGACGCCACGCCGGCGCCCCGCACGAGTGACACCATCCAGCAGCAATCCCTCAGCCCGTCGCGCCCGCCGCGCCCGCCCGCAGGGCAGCGGCAAGCGCGGCGACCAGGCGCTCGCGCTGGTTAAGGCGAGGCCCGGCATCACGATCCCGCAGATCGCGGAGCAGATGGGGATCAAGCAGAACTACCTCTACCGCCTGCTCCCCAGCCTCGCCGCCGCCGGGCTCGTGACCAAGGACGGACGCGGCTGGAAGCCCACCGGCACCGCCTGACAGCACGGCAGGCCTCGCGAGCTATGCGAACCTGCTTCCGGGGCAGACGCAGTCGGAAATCGACGGCGCCGCAGAAACCGCAGTCGATGCTCGGGATTCAACACGGCTGATCTAGCCGTTGGTGGCGGATCATCCGCGAGTATCCGTTCGATCGGCAAAGCGGCGCCGACGTCCCTCAGACGATCAGCAACGCCGCACGTCTCACGACCGGCTGCTCGACGTTCTCGGTGGGGAATCTCCGGGCGCGAAGACTGTGACGCAGTTCACACCC
>JAHWJE010000173.1 GCA_019348575.1 Actinomycetota bacterium
CGCGCGACACCGCAGCGGCGATCGCCGACGCGACGGGCGCCCCGCTGCGCGTCGACGAGCGGCTCATCGAGGTCGACTACGGCCCGTTCGAGGGCCTGGACCGCGAGGGCGCGCGGGCACGGTTCGGCGCTGCGTTCAGCGACTGGCGCGCCGACCCGTTCGGCGCTCCCGTGCCCGGCATGGAGCCGCTGCCCGACGCGCTCGAGCGCGCCCGCGCCATGACCGCGGAGGCGCTCGAGCTCCACGAGCACCCCGTGCTGGTCGGCCATCAGGGAATCCTGCGGATCGTCCTGATCGCGCTCGGCGAGATCGCGCCCGGCGACTACTTCACGACGCGCCTGCAGGAGGCCGAGCCGCTGGTCGTCAAGTCGCCCGTCGTGCGCTGAGCGCGCTGCATCTGCACGACCGCCGCGTCGATCGTCCTTGACTCCGGCCGTGGCGCGCTGTCTGCTTGACCGCGTGAAGCTCGAGTTCAAGAACCTGGGGCCGTGGATCTTCGGCACCGATCAGCTCAAGCGCTTCACGCAGGACTCGCCGATCATGCCCGACGTCTGGTTGCAGTACGGCCGCGAGCCCAACGACGCGATCGACCTCCTGCTCGAGCCGCATGCCGAGTCGACGACCGGCGAGCTCGCGCGAGCGGTGCTGGACGCCGACCACAGCGCAAAGGACCCGGCGCCACTGCAGCTCGGCTACAACGGGTCGCACGTGGCGGTCCGGCTGACCTTCCGGGAGCTGCTGCGCAGCGTGCTGCCGCTGTCGCAGTGGTGGCAGCAGCGCCTCTGGCCGCCGCAGGCCGGGGCGGTCGCCGACGTGCTGAGCGCGCGCCGCGCGGAGATCGTCGCCGGCCTCGCCGAGCCGATGCGCGAGCAGGGCCGCCGCCCCGTCGGCGACGAGCTGCCGGGCGCGCTGATCTGGTTCGTCGGCCTGGTCGGGAGGATCGCGTGGGAGTCCGCGCACCCCGACGACGACCAGCCCGACGAGGAGCCGCCGCCGGGCCTCACGTACGACCTGCTGGTCGACCTCGCCGCCGAGGCGCTCGGCGATCTGCAGCGCCTGCCGGCGCCGGCGCGCCCGCTGCTGTGGGCCGTGCACCGCAACCGGCCCGCGCGGCCGGCGCTGTGGCGCTCGCGCAACACGATCAAGGCCGACGCCGCCGCGCTGCTGTTCGATCTGCGCTGCAACGACATCTGCTGGGCGGTCGTCGACTCCGGGATCGACGCCACGCACCCCGCGTTCAACGTGCGCGGCGCCGACGGCGTCCTCACCGCCCGGTCGCGCGTGCGAGCGACGTACGACTTCACCCGCCTGCGCAGCATCCTCGCCGGGACCGACGAGGAGCCCGACACGCTCGGCGGCGCGGCGCAGGAGCAGCGCAAGGAGATCGAGGCGCGGCTGCGCAGCGGCCGCGCGATCGACTGGGCGCTGATCGCGGCCCGGCTTCGGGTCGAGGCCCAGGACCGCGCCGCCTACGCGCCCAAGCACGAGCACGGCACCCACGTCGCCGGGATCCTCGGCGCCGACTGGAAGGCGACGGATTCAGAGCCGCCCCGGCGCAACGACGTGCGCGGCGTGTGCCCCGACATCGGCATCTACGACCTGCGCGTGTTCGACGACGCCGGCGCCGGGGACGAGTTCGCGATCCTCGCCGCGCTGCAGTTCGTGCGCTGGCTGAACGCCAACTCGCCCGTGCCCGTCGTCCACGGCGTCAACCTCAGCCTCTCGCTCGACCACGAGGTGGGCTCGTTCGCCTGCGGTCGCACGCCGATCTGCGAGGAGTGCGAGCGCCTGCTGGGGGCCGGCACGGTCGTCGTCGCCGCCGCCGGCAACGAGGGCCGCGCCTTCATCTCGATGGCGTCGGGGCCGACCGAGGGCTACCGCCAGATGTCGATCACCGACCCCGGCAACGCCGGCGGCGTGATCACGGTGGGCGCGACGCACCGCCACCAGCCGCACACGTATGGCGTCTCGTACTTCTCGAGCCGCGGGCCGACCGGCGACGGACGCTCCAAGCCCGACCTCGTCGCGCCGGGCGAGAAGATCACCGCGCCGGTCCCCGGCGGGGGCCTGAAGAGCCTCGACGGGACGAGCATGGCCGCGCCGCACGTCTCCGGCGCCGCCGCGCTGATCCTCGCCCGCCATCCCGAGCTCATCGGGCAGCCCGCGGAGATCAAGCGGGTGCTCTGCGCGACCGCGACCGACCTCGGGCGCGAGCGCTACTTCCAGGGCAGCGGCGTCGTCGACGCCCTGCGCGCGATCCAGTCGATCTAAGCTAAGGGGCGGACGGGATGATCTTCTCGCTCGAGGCGCTGCAGGCCTTTCACGGCGACTCGCTGCTGCTGCACGCCGGCACGACCGGCAAGCCGCTGCTCGTGCTGATCGACGGCGGCCCCTCGGGAACGTGGGAGCAGCACCTGCAGCCGCGCCTGGAGGAGCTGCGCGCCGAGCGCGCCGGCGACGACGGCGCGCTGCGGATCGACCTCGCGATGGTCAGCCACATCGACTCCGACCACGTCGCCGGCATGGTCGACTTCGCCGGCTCGCTCGTGACCGAGCAGCAGGACTCCAAGCCGCTGAGCTACGACGTCAGGACGCTGTGGCACAACTCCTTCGACGACGTGCTCGGCAACGACGCCGACGAGCTGCGCGCCGCCGCGCTCGACGTCCTGTCGCAGCCGCTCGACGACGCCGCGGCCGACGAGATCCGCGCCGCAGGGCTCGCCGTCGTCGCAAGCGTCCCCGAGGGGCGCGAGCTGCGCGACCGGGCGACGACGCTCGGCTGGAGCATCAACGAGCCGTTCGACGGCCCGGTCGTGCTGCCCGCGGACGGCGTGCGCACGATCACGCTCGGCGCGGTCAAGCTGACCGTCGTCTGCCCCCATCAGGTCCAGCTCGACAAGCTGCACGCGGCCTGGGACAAGTGGCTCGAGCAGCACCCGAAGGCGGTCGCCGGCGCCGTCCCCGCCGCCGTCACGCGCGACAACTCGCCGTACAACCTGTCGAGCATCGTCGTGCTCGCCGAATGCGACGGCAAGACGATGCTGCTGACCGGCGACGCGCGCGACGACCACATCCTGAGCGGGCTCGACGAAGCCGGCGTCGCGCAGGACGCCAGGACGCACGTCGACATCCTCAAGCTCCCCCACCACGGCTCGATCCGCAACCTGACCGCGGCGTTCTTCGAGCGCGTCAGCGCCGACCACTACGTCATCTCCGCGGACGGGCGCCACGGCAACCCCGAGACCGAGACGCTCGAGCTGATCGCCGGCAGCCGCGCCGACGACGACTTCACGATCCACCTGACCAACCGCGTCGGCACCGGCACCCTGAAGGAGCGGCTGGACGCGTTCCTTGCCGCCAAGCAGGACGCGGGCCGGAAGTACGGCGTCAGCTTCCGTGCAGAGGACGCGCACTCGCTGCGGATCGACCTGCTGCAGGAGAACTGAGATGGGCGAGCACGACGAGCTGCTCAGGCGCTTCCAGCCGGCGCTGCGCTACGACTCCAACGAGCAGTTCTTCGCCGACAGCGCCGCGCAGTACACCGACGCGCCGGGCATCGAGCTGCGCCGCGGGCCCGTGCACGGCAAGCCGGGAGCGCTGATCGCGAGCGCGGTGCCCGCGGGCCGGGAGCCCAAGCTCTCGCTCGCGTTCCTCGGCCCGAAGATCTACCGCAACGGCGAAAGGGTCGAGAAGACCGACGTGATCGGCGTGCGCGGCAAGAACTACCGCGCGCAGTACGTGCGGCTGCGCACGTCGCGCCCGGACCTCAAAAACCGCATGTACGGCCGCGCCGTCGAGGTCAACGGCCGGCTGTGGCTGCAGTACTGGCTGTGGTACTTCTACAACGACTACCAGCTCGCGCTCGGCTTCGGGACGCACGAGGGCGACTGGGAGTGCATCCAGCTGCGGATCTGCATCGACGGCGACGTGCCCGACGTCGCGGTCTACGCGCAGCACCGCCACGGCGAGAAGCGCGACTGGCAGGACGTCGAGAAGCTGCCCGACAGCCCGGACGCGCCGATCGCCTACGTCGCGCGCGGCTCGCACGCGGCGTACTTCGAGGCCGGCTACCACCAGACCGAGGCGTGGTACGACATCGCCGACGGCAAGCGTCCGGCGCCCAAGCTCGTGCTGGAGATCGTCGAGGACGCGACGCATCCGTGGATGCGCTGGCCAGGCCGCTGGGGCGACACGACGCCGCGCGACCGCGGCGATCTCGACCAGGCCGCGCCCACCGGTCCGGGCACGAAGAAGCACTGGCGCGACCCCAACAAGCTGCTCGACAGCGCCAGGCCGTCGACGCTGCGCGAAGCGCCGCGCGCGCCCGACGTCACGCTGACGCGCGGCAGCGGCGACAAGCTGCAGATCGCCTACGACTTCTCCGGCCGCGCGCTCGCACCGCTCGCGCTCGTCGTCACCGTCAACTCGCGCAACGAGAAGGGCGTGCCGCCGACCACGCACACCTTCGAGGAGGTCGCCGACGAGCCGCGGGGAGCGATCCGGACCGAGATCCTGCTGCACCCCGCGCGCCACTACGACATCTATACGTCGACGGTCGCCGGTGACCCGCCGCAGCCGTCGGCGTCGCGCTTCAGCGAGATCGGGGCGGTCCACGCAGAGAAGGACCAGCCGTTCGGGCAGGAGGTCGCGCAGGCGGTCGGCCGGCTGTTCGCGAAGATCCGCGGAGATCGCTGAGATCAGGAGCAGCCCGCGGAGCGCTCGCTAGCGGTCGGTGCGAGTGCCGCCGCACCGGCGCCACACGCCG
Source organism: Actinomycetota bacterium (assembly GCA_019348575.1). The sequence continues at coordinate 4,766 of JAHWJE010000173.1, forward strand.
CGCCTGGCGGCCTTCGCCGACGCCTGAGCCTTGCGGTAGGTGCTCGCGCGCAGGAAGTCCAACTTGACCTCGTGAAGCTTCGCCGCACCCGACGACAGCATCGTGCGCGCGAAGTC
>JAHWJE010000174.1 GCA_019348575.1 Actinomycetota bacterium
GAGAGGGCGGCGATCGAGACTGCGGATTCGTCGAGTCGCCGCTCTGGATGACGCCGCACAAACCGATGAAGCCGAGCGCGGCGAGCTGGATGACGTGCCAGCCCTTTGCCGAGGCGCGCAGCTCGGCGAGGCGGTCCTGCGCGGCTGCGGCGCTGTCGCTCATGGCGTGCCGCGATGCTGCGGCCCCAGCCGGACCGCTCGCTCGTTAACGCGGCCGGGCGAGCCGAGGGCCCGCCCGTTGATACCGCCCGGTCCTGGATCACCGCCGAACTACTACGTCCCCGGAGTGTGTGTCACCGGGGTTGACGTGACACTCCCGACCACCCGGACTGGCCGCGGGCCCGAGGGCCGCGCGCGTTGCCGGGCTGAGCGCCGAGGCGCTCCGGCCGAGTTGGCGATCCGCCGGTCTGGAAAGCGTAGCGGCTGCTCGCCCGCTTCGACAGAGCCTCGCCGCCGAACAGCGGGTCGGCTTGCGCGCCATGCCTGGTTGTCCATCTTGGCGTTGGGCCGCTATACGTGCCGGGAATCCTGCCGATGAGTCGGCAGGTCCGGCGCCTCTGGGCGACCGCCAACTGCGTCTCCACCAAAGACGTGCACCCGACATGAAGCCATCAGATCGCGACAAGCACCTCGGCAAGCTCAGCCTGGAGCAGTACCTCGGCCTTTCGGAGGGCATGACCTTCAAGATCGCAGGCCGCATGATCGCGCTCGCCGGCGACTACACCAACGACGTCATCGGCCTGCACGAGGAGGCGATGGACCCGCGCCACGACCGCGAGTCGCTGACGCAGCTCGCGCGCGCGGCGACGCGCGCGGAGACGAGCCTCGCCCAGCTGCTCGTGCTCGCCGCGCAGCATTGCGGCGATTGGGAGCTCGTCGACGTCCCCCTGGCGATCCGTTCGAACATCAAGACCGCCAGCCGCTGCCGCAGCGCGATCTGCCTCATGGCGATGAGGCTCGAGCAGCAGTTCCGTGACGACCGGCTGGCGGCATAGCCGGGCAGCGCCCGCGCCTGCGTGGCATAGAGCGTTTCCTCCGAATTCGTCCAGGGCCTATGATCGTGGCCGTCGGCTTCGGCGACACCGATCTACCTGCGGCCACCGTGGACACCCCCTCGCGCCAGACCGTCGGCCCGCCCGTGCCGGAGACCTGCGTCGCCGCCGGCGCGGTGCTGCTCGAGCGCGACGGGCAGACCGTCGCGGCCAACTACGGCTCGGTTCCGGGCGAGATCGCCGTCTGCATGAAGAGCGTCGGCGTCGCCGATCGCTCCGACTACGGCGCGCTCGAGTTGCGCGGCGACCAGAACCTCCTCGACCGCGCGCTGACCGCGCGCCTCGGCGACCCGCCGCTTGCGCCCGGCACCGGCCGGCGCATGCGCAGCGTCTGGTACATGCGCCTCGACCAGCGCCGCGCGCTGCTCGTCGGGCCGCACCCGGCGCTCGCGGCGGGACCGCCGATCGGCCAGGGACGTGACCGCGCGGACCTGCCGCACAAGGACATCGGCGCGACGGTCGCGATTCTCAGCATCATCGGCCCGCGCGCCGCGCGGCTGCTGGCCGCCGCCGAGCTGCCCGCCGAGCTGGCGATCGGCGGCGTCGGCCGCGATCCACGCGATGCGGGCGTGATCGCGATCCTGCGCGAGAGTCAGCGACGCTTCCTCGCACTCGTGCGCGCCCCGGACGCCGATGCCTTCTGGGTGCGCCTGCTCGCCGCCGGCGAGCCGCTCGGCGCCGCCTTCGTCGGCCTCGACGCGCTCACGCTGCTGCAGGCCTCGTCCGTCTCCAGCGGCTGATTCGGCGTCCCGTCAGCGCCCGCGCTCCTTCCAGATGGCGCTGATACCGTCCTTTGCATGAGCGATCTGGGACCGGAGTACTTCACCAAGCCCGTCGACGAAGTCGATCCAGAGATAGCGCAGCTTCTGAGAGACGAGGCGCGCCGTCAGGAGACGACGCTCGAGATGATCGCGTCGGAGAACTTCGTTCCCCAGTCCGTCATGGACTGCCATGGCTCGACGCTGACCAACAAGTACGCCGAGGGTCTGCCGGGCAGGCGCTACTACGGCGGCTGCGAGTATGTCGACGTCGTCGAGGAGCTCGCGATCCGGCGTGCCAAGGACGTGTTCGGCGCCCAGCACGCCAACGTCCAGCCCAACGGTGGAGCGACGGCGAACGCCGCCGCGATGATGGCGATGATCAAGCCCGGCGACAAGATCCTCGGTATGCGCCTCGATCACGGCGGCCATCTGACGCACGGCATGAAGCTGAACTTCTCGGGCAAGCTCTACGAGGTCGTGGCCTACGGCGTCAGCGACGAGGACTCGCGCGTCGACATGGACGCGCTGCAGAAGATCGCCGAGGAGGAGCGCCCGCAGCTGATCATCGGGGGCTGGTCGGCCTACCCGCGCCAGCTCGACTGGGCGCGCTTCCGCGAGATCGCCGACTCGGTCGGCGCGCTGTTCATGGTCGACATGGCGCACTTCGCCGGTCTCGTCGCGGCGGACGAGCACCCCAGCCCGGTCCCACACGCGGAGGTCGTAACGACGACGATCCACAAGACGCTCGGCGGATCGCGCGGCGGCATGATCATGTGCACCGAGGAATGGGCCAAGAAGATCAACACGGCCGTCTTCCCCGGCCAGCAGGGCGGCCCGCTCATGCACATCATCGCCGGCAAGGCCGTCTCGTTGAAGATCGCCGGCAGCGAGCTGTTTCGCGAGCGCCAGCGCCGTACGCGGGCCGGTGCCGAGGCGGTCGCCGAGGAGCTGATGTCGGCGGGCGTCAACGTCCTGACCGGCGGCACCGACGTGCACCTCGTGCTCGCCGACCTGCGCGACTCCGAGCTCGCCGGTCCGGATGCCGAGACGCGCCTGGACGAGATCGGCATCACCGTCAACCGCAACGCCGTGCCCAACGACCCGCGCCCGGCGATGATCACGTCCGGCCTGCGGATCGGCACCTCGGCGCTGGCGACGCGCGGCTTGCAGGTCGACGACTTCCGTGAGATCGGCAAGGTCATCGCGGCGGCGCTGACCGGGCCCTTCGAGGCGTCGGACGTCGCGGCGCTGTCGGAGCGCACGCGCGCGCTGGCCGAGAGGTATCCGCTGTACCCGCACCTGAACTCCGCCGCCGCGGTCTGAAGCGACGACGCCGCCGGCCGGCGCCGGCACCCGTCATCGCGCCGGCAGCGGCGTTCAGGCGGGCGCTGCCGTCAGCGTGCCGAGGTTCAGGTTCTCGTGAATCGCCATCACGGAGCGAGACCGGTTCAGCGAGTAGAAGTGAAAGCCGGGCACGCCGAAGTCCAGCAGCCCCTGGCACTGCTCCGTGCAGTACTCGATGCCCAGCTCGATCGCGGCCTCGTCGTCGTCCTCGACCTTCGTCAGCAGCTCGTCCAGCCGCGCCGGGATCTTCGCGCCGCACATCTTCGCGAAGCGCCGGCACTGGGCCGCGGACCGCACGGGCAGCATGCCCGGCACAATCGGCACCTCGATGCCGATCGCGCGGCAGTCCTCGACGTAGCGGTAGTAGTCCTCGTTGTCGAAGAACAGCTGCGTGATGACGACGTCGGCGCCGGCGTCGACCTTCTCCTTGAGGTATCTCAGATCCGACTCGCGACTCTCGGCACGCGGGTGCACCTCGGGGAACCCGGCCACCGCGATCGAGAAGAAGTTCCACCAGCCGTGCTGCCCGCGCATGATCTGGTCGACGAGCTCGCGCGAGTTGTGGAAACCGTCGGGGTGCGGAGCCCACGGCGCGTTTGCGCCCTGCGGCGGATCGCCGGCCAGCGCGATGATGTTCTCGACCTCGCTGCCCCAGAGGTCGCCGATGACCTCCCGGACGGCGCCCCGAGTCTGGTTGACGATCGTCAGGTGGCACATCACCTCGAGCTTCTCGCGCCACTTCAGGCGCTTGACGACCTCCAGGGTCCGCCCCTGCGTCGACCCGTCGGCTCCGTAGGTCACCGAACAGAAGGCGGGGTTGAGCTTCTTGAGCTCCTGGACCTCCCTGAAGAGGCTCTCCATGCCCTCGTCGGTCTTCGGAGGGAAGAACTCGACCGAGAACGTCAGCCCGTCGCGGGCGTAGATGTCAACCAGCTTCGTCACGAAAAGGGTCTCCCTACTGGTGGCGGCGCGAGACGACGAGCTTCTCGTCGTCGAACCACGGGCCGCGCTGCTTGTTGAGGACTTCCTGCGTCGCCTGGAGCTACCAGCCGCTCCGGCCGACCTCGTCGAGGCGCTCGTCCTCGACCTCGCTGACATAGATCACGGCGTTCCACGCGGCAGACAGCGTAGACGTGCGGAACGGGCGGCGTTCGCGCGCGGCCGTATCAAGACGGCGTGTCCGTCACCAGCGAGAGGGGTAACTCGGTCGCTGCGATGACGCAGAAGACACGTGAGCGCGACGTGGAGCACGCGCCCAACGCCCATCGCGCGGGGGCTCGCGCCGGTCGCGATGACGAGCCCGCCAGCCCGGTGCAGTTCGGAAGCCGCTCCTGGGTCGCCGTCTCAAGCGCACGTGGAGGGGGTTTCGCGAAGACGATCTGACCGACTGGGCGGCAGCGCTGACGCGACGACCGTAGACACCGACAACCACGACACGACGAGGAACACCTTGGACGAGACCCCGATAGAAGCGGTGCAGCAGTACGTGGAGGGCCTGGAGTGGCCGTGCACGAAGGAGGAGGTTCTCGAGGCCGTTGAGCGCAACGGCGCTCCCGACGATGTCCTGCAGGCCCTGCGCGGCGCGGAGAAGGACCGGTTCGCCGGCCCGAACGACGTTCACAGCGTCTTGTGGAAGCAGGCCTGAGCACCCCCTCCCGCC
>JAHWJE010000175.1 GCA_019348575.1 Actinomycetota bacterium
GATCTGAGGACCCTGCCGCGATCGTCGCCGAGATCCTCGCCGGGATCGACGACCTCGCCTCCACCGAGGCGATCGTCGACCGTCGCGCGGCGATCGAGCGCGCCGTCGAGCTGGCGCGTCGAGGTGACGTCGTCGTGATCGCGGGCAAAGGCCACGAGCAGGGCCAGGAGTTCGAGGGCGGGCGCAAGCTGCCCTTCGACGACGTGGCGGTCGCCCGGGAGGCGCTGCGCGCGCGACTCGTCGCGTGAACCAGCGCCATGACGTTGGTACCGTTCACCCATGAAGGCAACCATCGACAAGGCAGGGCGGCTCGTGATCCCGAAGTCGCTGCGTGACGCGTTGGGGCTGCGCCCCGGCGTCGTCGAGGTGCACGCCGACGGCACGGGCATCCGCGTCGAGCCGCTGGCGGTGGCGTCGCTGGAGGAACGCGGCGGCCGGCTCGTGATCCCGGCCTCGGGTGCGCCGATCGACGACGAGACCGTGCGCGCCCTGCGCGATGGCGACCAGCGGTAGTCATCACGGTCCGCAGGTGCTCGTCGACACGAGCACCGCAGTGGCGCTGACGGTCTCTGATCATCGCGACCATGACGCGACCTTCGAGGCGCTCGGCGATCGGCGGCTCGGCCTTGCCGGGCACGCTGCCTTCGAGGCCTTCTCGGTGCTGACGCGGCTTCCCGCGCCGGCCCGCCGCACGCCGGCCACCGTGGCTCGGCTGCTGACGGCGAACTTTCCGCACACCCGCTTCCTCAGCGCGTCCGCGGCCGCGGCTCTGCTGGCGGAGCTGGAGGCGAAGGGGATTGCCGGTGGGTCGGTCTATGACGCGCTCGTCGGAGCCGCAGCCGCACAGCACGGGCTGCCGCTGGCGACGCGCGATCGCCGCGCGCTCGTCACCTACCGAGCGCTCGATGTCGATGTCGAACTGCTCGACTGACCACTGGCATTGACGCGGATCGCATCGATGCGGCTGCTGTTCTACGACGATGCCGTCACGTGGAGGGCACGACGTGCGCGACTGGTCGCCTGAGCTCGTCGCCGAGGCCGCGGGCGTGCGGCTGGTGCGCCCCGCGCCGCGCCGCGACGACACGCCCTGCGGCCCGCTGCGGGTGACGATCGATTCGCGCGACGTGCAGCCCGGCGACCTGTTCGTCGGCCTCAGGGGCCGCAACGTCGATGGCGGCCGGTACGCCGACGCCGCGCTCGAGGCCGGCGCGTGGGGGGTGCTGGTCGCGCCCGAGCACCTCCGCTCGGCGACCGGCCCGGGCGTGCTGCTCGCCGCCGACGACCCGCTCGCCGGGCTGCAGGCGCTCGCGCGCTCGTGGCGGCGCGCGCTCGGCGCGCAGGTCGTCGCGATCACGGGATCGACGGGGAAGACGTCGACGAAGGACCTGCTCGCGGCGATGCTCGCCCAGCGCAGGCGCGTCGTTGCGAGCGCGCAGAACCTCAACACCGAGATCGGGCTGCCGCTGTCGATCCTCGCCGCGCCCGCGGGGACCGAGGTGCTGGTGCTCGAGATGGCGATGCGCGGCACGGGCCAGATCGCCGAGCTCACCGCGATCGCCGAGCCCGACATCGGCGTGATCGTCAACGTCGGCCCCGTGCATCTCGAGCTGCTCGGCTCGCTCGAGGCGATCGCGGCGGCGAAGGCCGAGCTGCTCGTCGACCTGCGCCCGGGCGCGACGGCGGTCCTGCCCGCCGACGAGCCGCTGCTCGACGCCCATCTGCGCGAGGACCTGCACACGCTCACGTTCGGGCCGGGCGGCGACGTGGCCGCGCTGCCCGACGACCTCGAGCTGCCGTTCACGTCGCGCCACATGCGCCTCAACGCGCTCGCCGCGCTCGCCGCGGCGCGGGCCGCCGGCGTCGAGCCCGCCGGACGCCTCGAGGTCGAGCTCAGCGCCCTGCGCGGCCAGCGGATCGAGCTCGCCGGCGGGGTGCTCGTCATCGACGACTGCTACAACGCCAACCCGATGTCGATGCGCGCCGCCCTCGATGACCTCGCCGCGTCCGGCGCTCCGTCCGGGCGCCGGATCGCCGTCCTCGGAGACATGCTCGAGCTCGGGCCCGACCAGGCGCGCTTTCACGAGGAGATCGGCGCCTACGCGGGGCGGACGGGCGTGGACGTGCTCGTGACGGTCGGACCGCTCGCCGCCCTGATGGCAACGCCGTTCGGCGGTGAGGCGCATGCGGCGCCGGACGCCGCCGCGGCCACCGAGCTCGTGCGCGACCTGGTCGTGCCGGGCGACACGGTGCTCGTGAAGGGCTCGCGCGGCGTCGGCCTCGAGGTCGTGGCCCAGGGACTGCAGGCCGCGGCGGGCGCGGAGTAGGCACGAGATGGGCGAGGTCCTGATCGCCGGTACCGCGGCGCTGCTGATCTGCATCTTCCTGTCGCCGAAGTTCATCGCGTTCCTGCAGCAGCGCGAGTTCGGCCAGTTCATCCGCGAGGAGGGACCGGCCAAGCACCACGTCAAGGCGGGCACGCCGACGATGGGCGGGATCATCATCGTCACCGCGATCTCGATCCCGTTCCTGATCCTGTCGGAGTACGACTGGCGGGCCGTCGGGGTCTACGGGGCGGCGCTGGGCTGCGCGCTGCTGGGCTTCGCCGACGACTACACGAAGATCGTGCGCCGGCGCTCGCTCGGCCTGAGCGCGCGGATGAAGCTCGGCGTCACGATCGTCATCTCGATCGGGCTGTGGTGGATCGCGACGCAGCAGGCCGGCCTGCCGCAGACGCTGCGCCTGCGCTTCATCGACTACCAGATCGACCTCGGCTTCCTCGCGGGCCTGCCCTTCCTCGTGCTCATCTACATCGTCGTCGCGGGCACGACGAGCGCGGTCAACCTCACCGACGGCCTCGACGGCCTCGCCGCCGGCTGCGCGTCGATCGTCGCGCTGGCCTACATCGGGATCACGTTCATCACGAGCGGGCAGCACGACCTCGCGATCCTGTCGGCCTGCGTCGTCGGCGCGTGCGTCGGGTTTCTGTGGTTCAACGCGTTCCCGGCGACGATCTTCATGGGAGACACAGGCTCGCTCGCGCTCGGCGGGGCGATCGCCGGGCTGGCGGTCATGACGAAGACCGAGATCCTGCTGATCCTGCTCGGCGGGATCTTCGTCGTCGAGGCGCTCAGCGTGATGATCCAGGTCTTCTGGTTTCAGACGTTTCGCAAGCGACCGTTCCTGATGGCGCCGATCCATCACCACTTCGAGCTGCTGGGCTGGTCGGAGACGAAGATCATCCTGCGCTTCTGGATCATCGCCGCGATCTGCAGTGCGATCGGCTTCACGCTGTACCAGGCCTCCGTTGCGTAGCCGTCCGCCGCTGCCGCCGGGCCCGTGGCTCGTCGTCGGGCTGGCGCGCTCGGGGATCGCCGCGGCGCGGGCGCTGATCGCGCGCGGGGAGGAGGTCGTGGCGGTCGACAGCGGCACGCCGGAGGCGGTGCCCGCCGACATCGAGACGCACGTGGGCACCGACGGGCTCGCGCATCTCGCGGGCGCGCGCGCGGTCGTCAAGTCGCCCGGCGTGCCGCGCGAGGCGCCGGTGATCGCGCGCGCGCGGGCGCGCGGGACGCCGGTGCTCGGCGAGCTCGAGCTCGGCTGGCGCCTGCTGCCCAACGAGTTCGTCGCGGTGACCGGCACGAACGGCAAGACGACGACCGTCGAGCTGCTGGGCCACATCCACCGCGAGGCGGGTCTGGCGGTCGCCGTGGCGGGCAACGTCGGTACGGCCGTGAGCGGGCTGGCGGGCGCGCTCGACGAGCGCGCGACGGTCGTCTGCGAGGCGAGCTCGTTTCAGCTCGAGGACACGCTGCGGTTCGCGCCCGAGGGCGCGGTGCTGCTGAACCTCGAGCCCGACCACCTCGACCGCCACGGGACGCTCGAGGACTACCGCGCCGCGAAGCTGCAGGTCTTCGCGCGGCAGGGCAACGACGACGTGGCGGTGGCTCCCGTCGGCCTCGCGGTCGCGGACCTCGGCGGCTGCGCGCGGCGCGTCCCGTTCGGTCCCGGTGGCGAGCTCGACGATCGCGCGGGGCATCTGTGGTGGGACGACGAGCCGCTGATCGCCCACGACGAGATCCGGCTGCGCGGCGCGCACAACCGCGCCAACGCGGCCGCCGCGGCGGCGATCGCGCTGGCGCGCGGGATCGACCGCGACGCGGTGCGCGCCGGGCTGCGGACGTTCGCCGGCGTCGAGCACCGGCTGGAGGAGGTCGCGCGGACGGGCGGTGTCCTGTTCGTCAACGACTCCAAGGCGACGAACGTGGCCTCGACGCTCGTCGCGCTCGCGAGCTTCCCATCCGACGTGCGCGTGCACCTGATCCTCGGCGGGCAGGGCAAGGGGCAATCGTTCGCGCCGCTGCGCGGCAGGGCGCACCGGACGTACCTCATCGGCGAGGACGCCGAGCGGATCGGGCGGGAGGCCGGGGGGGAGCAGTGCGGCGACCTTGCGACGGCCGTCGCGCGCGCCCGCGCGGCCGCGGCGCCGGGCGACGTCGTGCTCCTGTCGCCCGGCTGCGCGAGCTTTGACCAGTTCACTGACTTCGAAGCGCGCGGGCGCGCGTTCAGGGGACTGGTCGCACGGCCAGGTACCGAACGTTGACCGGTCCCGTCGAGGGCGGCTAGGGTCGCGCGACAAGCCGGTGATCGGGGGAGGCGCAGCATGCTCAGGCACGTCCGGAAGCGGTTCTCGTACGCGAACATCATGTCGACGATCGCGGTGATGATCGCCCTTGGAGGGACGAGCTACGCCGCGATCACCTTGCCGAAGAACAGCGTCGGCAACAAGCAACTGCGCAACAATGCCGTCACGAC
>JAHWJE010000176.1 GCA_019348575.1 Actinomycetota bacterium
GATGGCGGCCTTCGCGCCGGAGTGGATGCCCTACGTCGAGGCGTTCCCGCCGGGCTGTCACTGGACGCCGGAGCACGGCCTCGTGCGCTTCGCCGGGGCGCTCCCGCACCGCGGCGAGGGCGCGCCGGCAGCGCGCGCGGTGCGAACGCCCGATGATGAGCCGCCCGACGAGGCGCTCGCGGCGACGCGCGACATCCTGATCGCCTCCGTGGAGCGCCAGATGATGGGCGACGTCCCCGTCGGGGTGTTCCTGTCGGGCGGGCTCGACTCGGCGATCGTCGCGGCCGTCGCGGCCCGGCACCTCGCGCAGCGCGGCGAGCGGCTGAAGACCTTCGCGGTCGGGACGCAGCGCAGCGCGGATCTGCTGGCCGCGCGCGTCGTCGCGCGCCACCTCGGCACCGAGCATCACGAGCGCGTGTACGACTCGCGCGAGGCGGTGCGCGCGCTGCCGGACGTCGTGCGGGCGATCGAGCACTTCGACCCGTCGCTCGTGCGCAGCGCGGTGCCGAACTTCCTGCTCGCCGAGATGACGGCCCAGCACGTCAAGGTCGTGCTCACCGGCGAGGGCGCCGACGAGCTGTTCGCCGGCTACGAGTACCTGCGCCGCTTCGAGACGGCCGATTCGCTGCACGACGAGCTCATGCGGACCGTGCAGGGCCTGCACAACCTCAACCTCCAGCGCTGCGACCGCGTGACGATGGCGCACGGCCTGGAGGCGCGCGTGCCGTTCCTCGACCGCCAGGTGATCGCCTTCGCGTTCGGGCTGCCGATGGCCTGGAAGCAGTCAGCGCCCGGCGAGCTCGAGAAGCAGCTGCTGCGGCGCGCGTTCGACGGGTGGCTGCCCGCGGAGATCCTGTGGCGCGAGAAGGCCGAGTTCGGCGACGGCAGCGGCGCCAGGGAGGTGCTGAAGGCCACCGTCGAGGACGACGTCAGCCCGCTTGAGTTCGAGCGCGACCGCGCCGCGGTCGACCCGCCGCTGCGCACCCGCGAGGAGTTCGCCTACCACCGCATCTTCGCCGCGCACCTGCCCGGCGTGCGCCCGGAGCGGACGCTCGGGCGCTTCGCGACGGCGTAGCGCGCGGCGAAGCGCTGCCGGCGACCCGCCGGAGCAGCAGCTCGGCGGTGGCTTCAGCGCACCCAGTCCAGCGGCACGTCGGCATGCTTCGCGGCGACGACGGCGTCGTACTCCAGCGGCTCGCCGGCGACGGAGACGCGGTGCGTGTAGCGCTTGCGGGTGCGCTCCTCGAGGATGCCCTCGCGCAGCATCCGCGCGATCAGGGCGCCGAAGCCCGAGCTCTGCTGCTCGACGAAGCGGTCGCGGATGTTGAACGCGATCCAGCCCGGTGCGCCGACGAGGTTGAACGCCTCGGCGAACGCCAGCGGCGGGATGTCGCCGAACCCGAGCGCCGCGACGATCGTCATGACGTCGAAGTCGTGGCGCATGAGGTCACGCCGCTGCTCGGACGTGAGCTGCGTCATGTCCAGCGCGTAGTAGGCCTCGTAGAGGCCGGGGCGGTCGCGCTGCGCGGCGTCGCGCGCCTCGGGCAGCAGGTCGACGCCGACGATCTCGCCGATCGCGAGCTCGGCGAGCAGCTCGCCGACCATCCCGTTGCCGGCGCCGAAGTCCAGCGCGGTCAGCTTCTCGGGCTTCAGCCCCCCGTCGCGCAGGGCCTCGCCGAGCAGGTCGGTCACGATCCGCGGCGAGTCGCAGTCCAGGCGGTCGGCGAAGAGCCGCTCGTAGAGCCCGGGCACCTTGTAGATCTCGGCGTAGTCATGGAAGCGAATCCGCCGCCGCTTGCCGCCGGCCTCGATCTCACACCATTCCTCGTCCTGATCCAGCTCGCCGCGAGCATGCTTCGGGGGCAGATGCAGCGCGTAGTCCACGTTGTCTAGCGTGGGCATGAAGCTCCTTCGGTCGGCTCAGCGAAAGATAAAGCGATGCTTTGGCGCTACCCGAGGAGTCGTACTCCAAACTCGTGCGGCGGCCGGTCGCGCGCGGGCGCCGGCACGTGCGCCGCCTCGTCTCAGGTCAGCAGTCCAAGGCGCTGTGCGCGCTGAACCGCCTCCGCCCGGTTGCGCACGTCGAGCTTGCGGTAGAGCGCGCTCGTGTGCTCCTTGACGGTGTGCGGGGAGAGGTGCAGCGCGGCGGCGATCTCGCGATTGGTCGCACCGCCGGCGATCCGCTCGAGCACCTCGCGCTCACGACCGGAGAGCGTCAGCGCGCCGTCCGCCGGCGCCGCCACCGGCTCGAACAGCGCCATGCCCAGCGCGACCATCCGCACGGCGCGGGCCACGTCGGCGGCCGGCCAGTCCTTCGGCACGAAGCCGCTTGCGCCGCACGCGCGCGCCGTCGCCGGCGAGATCCGCCCGGCGCCGGAGATCAGCAGCACGCGCAGCTCGGGGCGCTCGGTGAGCAGCCGCTCGCAGACCTCCGGGCCCGACTCGCCACCGAGGAAGAGGTCGACGAGCGCGACGTCCGGCGCGTGCTCGCGCGTGAGCGCCAGCGCCTCGTCGCCGCTGCGCGCCGACAGGCAGCGCTCGACCCACGCGAGCTCGCCGAGCATGAGCCGAAAGCCCCAGTGGACGACGTCGTGGTCGTCGACGACGAGCACGCGCAGGCGGTCGGTGTCGCCGTCCTTCATCCCGAGCCTCCGTTGCCCGCCAGCGGGACGACGAGCCGCACGACCCACGTGCCGGGCGCCCGCTCGCCGAACTCGACGAGCCCGCCGGCCTGCAGCGCCTCGAGCGCGGCGAGACGCAGCCCGACACCGGTCGACGCCGGGCGCTCGCGCGGCACGCCGTCGTTCTCGACCTCCAGCACGAGCGTGTCGTCGCTCGCGCGCGTGCGCACGACCAGCCGCCGCGCGGCTGCGTGCTTGCGCGCGTTGCGGACGGCCTCGGTCAGCACGGACTGGGCGAGCGGCTCCAGCGATTCGGGCACGTCGACGACCGGGCCCTCGACGACGAGCCCGAGGTCGGCGTGCTCCGTGCGCAGGCGGTCGAGCTCGGCCGCCAGCGTCGTCTCCGTCGCCGCCGCCGAGCGGCCCAGCGGACGCTGCAGCGCCGAGCGCAGCTCGCCGAGCGCGGCGCCGACCTCCTGCGCGCAGCGCGCGCGCGCCTCCGCCGTCAGCGGCTGCTCGGCCGACAGCGCGAGCGACACGCCGAACAGCCGCTGCACGACCCCTTCGTGGATGCCGCGGGCGAAGTCGATTCGCTCCTCGAGCTCGCGCGCGCGCTCGCCGTGCGTCGTCGCGATGCGCGAGGTCGACGCGAGCGCGAGCGTCTTGCCGAGCATCCACAGCAGGTCGCGGCGGTGCTCGTCGATCGGCGCGGCGCCGATCTCGGGCTCGGCGATGATGACCCCGATCCAGCGCCCGGCGGCGACGATCGGGACGTAGACGATCGGATGCTCGCCGACGAGCTCGGCGAAGTCCTCGGTGATCTGGTGGCCGCCTTCGCCGAGCACCTCGATGACGCGATCCTCGGTCAGCGCCTGGCGCGCCACCGGGGCCGATTCGACGGTGATCTCACCGCTCGTGAAGCGGTCGAGGCCGATGCCGTGCGCGCCCGCCGCGCGCACGCGCCGGCGCGCGTCGTCGTAGCGGAAGATCACCGCGCGGCGCATCTGCCCCCGCCGGCAGACGGCCTCCGCCAGCCGCGAGTAGAACTCGGCGGAGTCGTGATCAAGGTCGACCTGCAAGAGCACGGCGTTGAGCAGCTCGAGCGCGGCGAGCGAGTCGGCTGGCCTGGCGGGTCGCACACGAGCATCCGGGCACTCCGGGAGGTCGCCGGGGCGTCAGCGAGCGGAACTTCTCGGCAGCGGCGGGATGCCGGCCGGCAGCTTCGCGACGGTCTCGATCAGGCGCTCGAGCCGGCGGCGCACGACCTTGCGGTCGGTGCCGGTGAAGTAGAGCCCGAGGCTCGAGTTCGGGACGTAGACGCAGAACAGCTCTCCGCCCCGGGTGTCGCGGCACGTGATCTCCGTGGGCTTGCTGCCCGCCCGGTTGACGACCTGACCGACGGGGACGTAGCCCTCGGACTTCGGGCACGTGACCGTCAGCGTCAGCGCGCCGTCGTAGGCGCTGGGCGACGGCTTGTCGGGAACGAAGGTCTTCGCGAAGCGGCAGCCCGGCTCCCCGGGCAGCGGCTTGCCCAGAAGCGACGTGACGTCGACAAAGCCGCTCTTGTCGCCGTCGGCGGCGGATCTCGGGGTGCTCTTCGCGCTGGGCGTGGTCGTCGCGGGCGCGGGCGTGGTGGCCGCCGCCGCGGTCGTGCTGGGCACGGTGTTCGTCGATGCGCCGGGGCTCTCGGAGTCGCCGCAGCCGGCGAGCGCCGTCAGCGCCAGCAGAAGGAGAGTTGCGTATCGCATGCGGCCGACAGACTGCCAGAGTGAGATAGATGGCGGGCCGGGACACGAACATCGGGGCCAAGCGGGCCCGTGAGACGCGCGCGCTGGCCGGGCTCCCCGACGAGGCGCCGGCGGCCTGCCTGCTGACGCTCGTCGAGCGCGAGCTCGGCGTACCCGTGATCGTCGCGGAGCTGCACGAGGGCGTGGCCGGCTGCTGCTGGCGCGACGGCGACCGCGTCGTCCTGCGCGACAGGTGCCCTGTTCGCGGCCGGCACGGCGGGCCCCACGGCTGTGGGTGCGTCCGCGGCGGGCTGCTCCGCGCCAGGCACAGCACCAGGCACGTGTGCAGCGGGCGCTTCGGGCGCTGACGGCTCGGCGAGGGGAGGATCTGCTGCCACGGCAGGAACGGCT
>JAHWJE010000177.1 GCA_019348575.1 Actinomycetota bacterium
CGCTGGGCGTCGAGGCGGGCTTCCTGGCCGGCCGGGCGGGTCGCATCCCGCGGCGCCGGTACGCCGAGGCCTCCTCGCCCATGGCCGGGCGTGCCGAACTGGACGGATGAACGTCGACGAGCTCATGGACGGCTGGGAGGCGGCCTGGTCGGGCCGCGACCCCGACGCCTTCGGACCGTTGTGCGCGCCCGACGTCCACTACGAGGACCCGCTGACCGGCGAGCCCCTGGAGGGCTCGGACGCGATCGGCGCCCACGCACAGAAGCTGTGGACGGCCTTCCCCGACGCGCGCATGGAGAAGACCGGGCCGCGCCTGCACGACGGCACCGGCTACCTCGCCGCGCCGGTCAAGCTCCTTGGCACCCATCGGGGCGAGGTCGACGACCTGGCGCCGACGAGAAGGTTCGTCGTCGTGCAGGCGGTCTGGTTCTGCCAGGTCGAGGAGCGCAGCGGCCGCCTGTGGCGCGTGCGCGCGTTCTTCGATCTCTACGACGCCGCGGTGCAGGCCCGCGTCCTGCCGGTGCACGGATCGCTCGGCGAGCGCGCGCTGTTCATGGTGCGCGGCTTCGGCCTGCGCGCCGGCCAGTAGTGGTTGTCCCCGTATCTACGGGGACAGCCGGCAGCTACTCCGTCACCCTGATCTCGCCGTTCTGCCCGGCGTGGATCGTGCAGACGTACTTGATCGTGCCGGCCTTCCTCGGCGTGTACGCGAAGGTGTCGCCCCGGCGCATCGTGCCGGACCTGAAGCTCGCGCCCTCGGTGGCCGTGACGTTGTGCGGGATGTCCTCGTTGTTGGTCCAGACGATCCTCTGGCCGACCTTCGCGGTGATCTTCTCGGGAACGAACTTGACGTCCTCGATCCCGACGTTGACGACGCCGTTGCGCTCCTGCGCCTCGCCCTGCGTCTGAGCCTCAGGCGTCGGATTCGTCGTGACGGTGGCGGCGTTGTCGTCGAAGTTGCGGCCGGTGTTGCTCGCCTTCTCGTCACCGCCGCAGGCGGCGACGGCAAGCGCAAGCAGAACGCCGGCCAGCGCGATCATCGGGATACGGAACATGGTTCTCCTGGAGGTTCGAGGGCTAGGCAGCGGGATTTCCCGCTCGGGGCACGACGCAGACGATTACGGGCGCATGATCGGAAAGGTTGGCGCGGTCGGGGATCACGGGCGCGCCGGCGGCGCGGAACCCGCGCCCGAGGAGGTGGTCGACGCCGCGACCGCCGAGCCGCTCGAAGCCGGCCGCGCGCGGCCGGCGCACGTTGAAGTCGCCGCCGAGCAGGACGGGCGCGCCTGCGGCCCAGGACAGCGCGGCCGCCGCGGCGCGGTCGATGTCGGCCTGGGCGCGCTCTTCGGAGTGCACCTGGGCGTGGAGGTTCGCGATCCAGCTGCCGTCGTGATCGGCGAGCGCGACGGCGTGGCAGACGCGCCGCTCGGGCCAGCGGCGCAGGAGCACGCGGCGGTGGTCGGCGAGCACCGCCGCCGCGCGCCGCACGAGGACCGCGTTCGCGCCCCCGCCGTTTGACCTGATGAGGTCCGGTGCGCGCTGCGCGATCGCGCGGCGCAGCGCCGGCAGCGCGTTGCGCGACGTGAGCGCGGTGCGCTCGTCGGCCTCGCAGGCGCGCGCCAGCACGGGCGGCCACCACGGCGGAACCTCCTGCAACAGCGCGACATCCCAGCTCCAGCCCGCCAGCGCGGCGGCGTACTCGTCCTGCAGGTCGCGCCCGGCGGGCGGCACGGCACGGCCGTGATAGAGGTTCCAGGTCAGCACGCGCATCGTCCCCGTACACTGCCCGACCTGACGCGCCACCTGCTCACGGGGACCGAGCTCGATCGCGGCGAGCTGCTCGCGCTGCTCGATCGCGCCGACGCGCTGAAGTCCGCGCCGCTGTCGTCGCGCGCGCTCGAGGGCCGCAGTGTCGCGTTGATCTTCGAGAAGCACTCCACGCGCACGCGGCTGTCGTTCGAGGCGGGCGTCTTCGAGCTCGGCGGACACCCGATCGTGCTGCGAAGCGGCGAGCTGCACCTCGCGCGCGGCGAGTCGGTCGGCGACACCGCGCGCGTGCTCTCGCGCCACGTGGCGGCGATCGGCGTGCGCACCGGCCCCGATGCACTGCTGCAGGAGCTCGCGCAGGCGTCCGCCGTGCCCGTCTTCAACATGCTGACCGCCGGCCATCACCCCTGCCAGGCGCTCGCCGACCTGATGACCCTGCGCGAGGAGTTCGGTCGCCTCGAGGGGCTGAGGATCGCCTACGTCGGCGACGGCAACAACGTCGCCCGGTCGCTGGCGCTCGTCGGCGCGACCGCCGGCGTCGAGGTCGCGCTCGCCTCGCCCGCGGCGTACGCGCTGACGGGCGAGACGGCAGGCGCGCAGCTCTACGAGGACCCGGCCGAGGCGGTCGCCGGGGCGCACGCCGTCTACGCCGACGTCTGGGTCTCGATGGGCGACGAGGACAGCGCCGACGCGCGCCGCGCCGCGCTCGGCCCGTACCGCCTCGACGACGCGCTGCTGGATCTCGCCGCGCCCGGCGCGATCGCGCTGCACTGCCTGCCGGCGCACCCCGGCGAGGAGATCACCGCCGACGTCCTCTACGGCCCGCGCCAGCGCATCTGGGAGCAGGCCGAGAATCGCCGCCACGCACAGAAGGCGCTGCTGGAGGCACTCGTCCGCTAGCGTCCGGCGTTCGCGATCCAGGAGACTCCGATGCCGCAGCCGAAGAAGTCAGGATCGTCCGCGGGCGCGCCGGGCGGCGCCGGATCGCCCGAGGCCGAGCGCCGCGAGGACCAGCTGCTGGCGGCGATCGCCGCGCTGCGCGACGTGCTCTCCAAGGGCGTCGTGATCACCGCCGACCGCCTGCAGGAAACGGTCGACGAGGCCGTCAGGCGCGGCCGGATGACGCGCCAGGACGCCGAGGAGCTCGTCCAAAACCTCGTCGCGATCGGCCGGCGCCAGTCGCAGGACGCGCTCGCCGAGATCGAGGGCCTCGTCGGGCGCTCGGCGAAGCAGACGCGCCGCCACGCGAGCGCGCGGGTCAAGAGCATCGGCTCGGCCGCGCGCCGCGCTGCGGGCCCCGACCGCGCCCTGCGAAACGCGAAGCGCAGCTCGCTGCTGGCGGCGATCGAGCGCAAGCTCCGGTAGGTGCTGGCCGATCGAGGCCGAATGACGTCCGCGTGAGCGTCGACCTCGCCTTCATCGTCGTCGGTGCGTCGGTCCTCGCGCTCGGCCTTCCGTCGAACATCATCAAGCGGCTGTGGCTGTCGGTGCCGCTGCTCGCGCTGCTGGCGGGCGTGCTGCTCGGTCCGGAGGTCCTGGCGCTGCTCGAGCCCGAGCGGCTGGAAGGCGAGCACAAGGTCCTCGAGGAGCTCGCCCGCGCGACGCTCGCGGTGTCGCTCGTCGGGACCGCGCTTCAGATGACGAAGGCCGACCTGCGTCAGATCTGGAAGCGTGCGGCGTCGCTGCTGACGATCGCGATGCTCGGGATGTGGCTGCTGACGAGCCTCGGCGCGTGGCTCGTCCTGGGCCTTCCGGTCTGGGTCGCCCTCCTGCTCGGCGCGATCCTGACCCCGACCGACCCGGTCGTCGCCTCGACGCTGGTCAGCGGCCGCCTCGGGGAGGCCAACCTGCCGCGCTGGCTGCGGCGCTCGCTGCAGCTCGAGGCCGGCGCCAACGACGGGCTGGCGCTCGTCTTCGTCCTCGTGCCGGCGCTGGTGCTGACGCTGCCCGGCGACGACGCCGGGGCGATCGCCGGCGAGGCGGCGGGCCAGGTCGCGCTCGCGCTGGGCGTCGGGGCGGCGATCGGCGCGGTCGCGGCGAAGCTCGTCGATCTTGCCGCCGATCACCAGGCCACGTCCGGCGGGTTCTTCTTCGTCAGCGCGCTCGCCCTGGCGCTGCTGACCCTCGGCGCCGTGCACGCGCTCGGCGGCACGGGGATCCTCGGCGCCTTCGTCGCCGGCCTGACGTTCTCGCTGATGCTCGAGGAGCGCCACGCCGAACAGCTCGAGCAGACACAGGACGCGCTGCACCACCTGCTCGTCGTCCCCGTCTTCCTGCTGTTCGGCAGCATGCTGCCGTGGGACGCCTGGATCGGGCTGGGCTGGTCGGGCCTCGCCTTCGCGCTGTGGGCGCTCGTCATCCGCCGGCCGGCCGCCGCGGCGCTGGCGCTCGCCGTCGCGCCGGTGAAGACGCCGCGCCGCGGCGTCGCGTTTCTGTCCTGGTACGGGCCGATCGGCGTGGCGGCGATCTACTACGCGCTGTTCGTCGAGCGCTACGGGCTCGACGAGTTCGAGCGCGTCTTCGCCGCGAGCACGCTGGCGATCGCGGTGTCGGTGCTCGTCTTCTCGCTGACGGCGACCCCCGGCGTGCGCCGCTACGCGGGCCGCAGCGCGCTGACGACGCTGCGACATCCGCTGACGGAGGGCATCGATGAGGCGCCCTGACGCGCTGCTGGTGGTCGCGCTCGCCGCGCTCGCGCTCGGCGGCTGCCGCGGCGACGACGGCGAGCGCGCGATCGCCGCCGTGCACGAGTTCGTCGGCGCGCTGCAGCGGGGGGACGGGGCGGCGGCGTGCGACCGCCTCGCCGAGGCCGCCGGAGTGAAGAAGCGCACGGTGATCGACTACGAAACCGGGGTGCGGATGCCCCGGGTCGGCACCCTGATCGCGATCCGCAGAGCCTTTCGCGCCGCCGGTCTGAGCCTGCCGGACGACCGTCCGGCCGGCGGAAAGACGGCGCCTTGAGCGCGGTCCCGGCGGGCGTCCGTTGCCCTCC
>JAHWJE010000178.1 GCA_019348575.1 Actinomycetota bacterium
CGGGTTGTCCCGGCCGCGGCGCCGAGCGATGACGATCGCGGCGGGCCCGAGCGCCAGGGCGACCGCTCCGCTTGCGATGTGCAGCATGAGTGTCAGGTCCGCCGGGGTCATCTGGAGGCGCTCGTCGCCTGCTCGCTCGCCGCGGCGCCGCGACGCCGACCGAGCGGCCGCGCCGGCGACGCGGCAGGCGGCGACGAAGCACCTGCAGGGCTGGAGGGAGCGGGGGCTGTCGCCGCGATCCGCAACGGCCGCGAAACCGCTAGAGATGCAGGCGGCGTGCAACGTCGCCGACGGGTGAGCCGTCGGCGGCGGAGGCGAGGACGTCTCGTTCGCGCGGCGAGAGCGGGCTTGGCTTGGTGAGGGTGGCGGCGGCCACTTCGGGCGACCACGCGTTGGCCTGTCATGACGCGCCGGATGGTGTCAGTGAGCTCGCCGGGTGGCAGGCGGGCAGCGCGCGCCGGCTCTTCGGCGGCGGCGAGCCCGTCGAGGCCGGGCATCTTGATGTCCAGCAGCGCGACGTCGGGCCGGGTCTGACGTGCCGCCTCCACGACCCTGTCGCCCGAAGCCACCTGTGCCACGACTTCCAGATCGGGCTCGAGGTCGAGCAGCCTGACGAGCAGGTCGCGCAACATGCGCTGATCCTCGGCGAGCAGGACGCGGATCACCACGACGCAGGCCGTCACGTGGCGGGGCGGCGCGCGAGCCACGCGGTCGTCAGCAGTGCGGCGAGCGCCCAGGCGGAGAGGACGATCAGGTGTGACTCGAGCCCCGAGACGCCGAGCCAGGGGTCGCGGATCGCCGGCACGGCCGGCGGCAGCGCGTCGGCGACGGCCTGCATCGTGTCGGTCATGACGCTCTGCGGTGGGCCCCCGCCGCCGAGCATCCAGAGCGGGAAGAAGGCGAGCAGCCCGACTGCTTGCGCTGCGCGTGCCGTCGGCACGGCAAGGCCGATCGCGACGCCGAGCAGCACGAGCGTCAGCGTGCCGGCCGTGAAACCGAGCAGCGTACGCCACGGGTGCGTGATGTCGGGGACGCCGTAGGTCGCTGCGCCGACGGCGAGCACGACCCCGGCGCCGAGGATCACGAGCGCGCAGGTGACGACGGCTTGAGCGGCGACGAGCTTCGCCGTCGACACGCCCAACGCCTCGAACCGGCGCAGCACGTTGCGCTCGCGGTACGAGGCGAGCGCGACCGGCAGCCCGACGAGGGCGAGCGCGATCACCGGCACGCCGAGGTAGGCGGCGACGTAGTACTCGTCGGGCCGCTGCATGCCGTACGTCTCGTCGGGCTGACTTCCGAAGACGCCCGCGAGGATCACCATGACGAGCGGTGGAAACACGAAGGCGAAGACGACGACCGTCCAGTCGCGCACGAGCAGGCGTGCCTCGACTGCGGCCAGCGCCGCGAGCGCGCTCATCGCCGGCTCCCGTTCATCAGCGACACGACGGCGTCCTCCAGCGACGGCCGAATCACGGTGAAGTCCGGAGCGACGACGTCGTGGTCGGCGAGCTGCGCGGCGATATGGACGATCGCGCGCGGATCGGCGGTGATGTCGGCGAGCGCACCGTCATACGCGACCTGATCGACGCCGGGCAGCCGCTTCAGCGCCTCCAGCACATTGCTGCCCGGCGACGAGAAGCGCACGCGCGTGGACATCGCGGCGACGAGCTCGGCCGGTGTTCCGCATGCCAGCAGATGGCCGTCGTGCAGCACCGCGACGCGGTCACACAGCTGCTGCGCCTCCTCCATGTCGTGCGTGACGAGCACGACCGTCGTTCCACGATCGCGAACCTCGTCGACGAGCTGCCAGGTCTCGCGCCGGGCGACGGGGTCAAGACCTTGCGTGAGCTCGTCGAGGAACACGAGCCGTGGGCGATTGACGAGCGCGAGGGCGAGGAACAGCCGTTGGCGCTGGCCGCCCGACAGCGCGCCGTATGACCTGCGCAACAGGTCGCCGAGGCGCCATTCGTCGGCGAGCGCGCGCCAGTCGACGACGTCGCCGGCGATCCGGGCAAACAGGCGCAGCGCCTCCCCGACGCGCAGACGCTCGGGCAGCGCCGAGCTCTGCAGCTGCGCGCCGACGAGCGGCCGCAGCCGTGCTCGGTCTCGCGCGGGGTCGAGTCCGAGCACCTCGACGACGCCGCCGTCGCGGCTGCGCAGGCCCTGCAGGATCTCGACCGTCGTCGTCTTCCCGGCGCCGTTGCGGCCGCAGATGCCGAAGATCTCGCCGCCGCCGACGGCGAACGACAGCTCGCGCAGCACAAGCTCGCCGTCGTAGGACTTCAGTAGCCCTTGAACTTCGATTGCCGTCGTGCCCATGGCGCTGATACTCGTCGCATCTACCGCGCTGCGCATCGGAGCGCGGTAGCGACTCGCGCTGCGACCGTGGTATGAGACCGCGATCGCCTCCGACCAGGTCAGCGCGGGGGCGGCGTGGAGCCCGGCGTGACGACCCCGTGGTCGTAGGCGAACACGATCGCCGCCGCGCGGTCGCGGACGCCGAGCTTGAGCAGGATGCTGCCGACGTGGCTCTTGACGGTCGCGTTTGCGACGTGCAACGTCGCGGCGATCTCGGCGTTCGGCGCGCCGCGCGCCATCAACCGCAGTACGTCGTGCTCGCGGTCGGTCAGCACGTCGAGCCGGGCGACCTCACGCGCGGCGGGCGCGACCACGCGGCGGTAGCGCTCCAGAACGCGCGGCGCGACCGCCGGGTCGAACCACGCGCCACCCGCTGCGACCGCGCGCACCGCCGCGATCAGATCCTCGGCCGAGACGTCCTTCAGCACGAAACCGGCGGCACCGCTCTCGATCGCCCGCCACAGCAGCTCATCGTCGTCGAACGTCGTGAGCACGAGGACCGCGGGCGGGTCGGCGAGCGCGCGCAGCTGCGCGGTCGCGGTGATGCCGTCCAGCCTGGGCATGCGGATGTCCATCAGCACGACGTCGGCGCCGATCCTCGGCAGCTCGTCGACCGCTTGCCGGCCGTCGGCGCACTCGGCGATGACCTGGAACCCGTCGGCAGGCGAGAGGATCCGCGCCAAGCCGGCGCGGACGATCGTCTGGTCGTCGACGAGCGCGACCGCGATCATCTGCTGCCGCGCTCCTCGCCGCGTACCGCTGCTCGCGGCTGCAGCGGCAGCCGGCAGCTCACCTGCCAGCCGTCGCGCGTCGGCCCGGCGTCGAACTCGCCGCCGAGTGCCGTCGCCCGCTCGCGCATCCCGATCAGCCCGTAGCCGGGTGGCTGCTGATCGCCGGGCGGCGAGATCGTCGGGCCCGTCGTCTCGGCGATCAGCGACGCGGACCCGTCGGCCACGTCGATCTCGAGAAGAGTGCGCGCGCGGGGTGCGTGACGAGCGGCATTGGCCAGCGCCTCTTGCGCGATCCGGTACAGCGCGGCCCCCACGCTCGGCGCGATCACGGCGAGATCGCCGCGTGTCCGCAACTCGACGGCAAGACCGCCTGCTACTGCATCGTCGACAAGCGTCGCGACATCCGTCGACGACGCGACCGGCGCCGCCACCGCATCATCTTCGCTGCGCAGCAGCGCGACCGTGCGGCGCAGTTCCTGCATGCTGCGGCGCCCGACATCCTCAGCCGAGCGCAGCGCCTCCTCGGCCGCGGCGGGGTCGCGGCGCAGCACGTGACGGGCACTCGTGACCTGCAGCATGACGGCAGCCAGACCGTGCCCGACGAAGTCGTGCACGTCGCGCGCGATCCGACGCCGCTCCTCGAGCAGGGCCTGCTCGGCGAGCTGGCGCCGCGTCGCGTCGAGCTGGGCGCCAAGCTGCTCCTGGCGAGCGACCGCGCGAGCGACGACCAACGGAAACGCGACGCCCATCGCCCAGATACCGACGGACAAGCGCGGCGGGTCCTGGATCAGGCTCACGACGACTGGGGCGGCGAGCGCAAGGAGTCCCAGTAGCACCGCCATCGCGAGCGACTGCGCCCAGCGCCCGACGACGAGCGCGAGCAAGGAGACCTCGAACATCAACGGCTCGAGGTCGCCGCCGCGCTGCGCCACGACAACCGGGACGAGCACGGCAAGCGCCAGAGCCGGCAACGGCACGCCCGGCGAGTAGGTCCAGACGGCGAACGCGGCGACCGCGACGGCGGCGAGCACAAGATCGCTCGCAGACGCCGGATCGGTGACGGCAGCGAGCACGGCGACGGCGAGGGCGCAAAAAGGGACAACAGCCCTGAGGTGATTGGCCTGAGACGACTCCGGATGCGCGCCGCACACCGATCGCACGGTACTCCCGGGCGGTGGCTCACACATCCCCCTACGGGCCGACGCCGCCTCTCCACCCGGCGGTGGAACTTGAACTGGTCGATCGGATCGGCGGTGCGGCCTGGCCCCGCTGGGGCGCGATGCGCGGCAGGCGCCGTGTGAGCCAGTGCGGCATCCACCAGGCGCGCTCGCCGAGCAGGCGCAGGCCATCGGCGAGATCACGGCGACGGTGGGAGACATCGCCGAGCAGACGAACATGCTGGCGCTGAATGCCGCCGTCGAGGCGGCGCGTGCCGGCGAGCAGGGACGTGGCTTCGCGATCGTGGCCGGCGAGATCCGCAGCCTGGCGGAGCAGTCGAAGAAGGCCACCGTGAGCGTGCGTCAGATTCTCGGCGACATCCAGCGCGCCACCTCGGCCGCGGTGATGACCACCGAGCAGGGCACCAGGCACGCAGCCACGGGGACGCAGCAGATCGAGGCCGCCGGCGAGACCATCCGGGCGCTGGCGGAAGCCGTCAGCGATGCCTC
>JAHWJE010000179.1 GCA_019348575.1 Actinomycetota bacterium
GTTCACCCACCGGGCGGTCGCCGCGTACATGGCGGGTCCTACGAGTCACCTCGAGGGGTTGTTGTCTGCAACGACGTTCAACGAGGTCGTGGATCGATCGTCGTACTACCAGGCGGCGCTGGACGCGGACTCGACCCTCATCGACGAGATCGGCACGCTGCGCGACGGCATCGAGGAGCGGCGGATCGAGGTCGAGGAGCGCCAGGAAGAGATCTCGGAGGCGAAGCTCGCGCTCCAGGCGGACCGAGCGGCGAAAGCCGTGATGCACGAGGAGACGTCGGCGGTGCTCGCGGAGCGCAGACAGCTGGTCGCGGCGAAGCGCAGCCGCTGCACGGTCGAGGGTCGCCTGCATGCTTTCGGCTTTGTCGTGGGCGCCGGTGGTGGCGGCGGTGAGCTGCTGCGCGGCCCCAGGCACGGGCATGGCAGGTTCTCGCAGTAGATGCCGTCCCCGTCAGCGTCACGGGTGTCGGCGGCGCGCTGAGCGTCGGCCTGGTTGTCGTAGTCCGCGCATGTGGCGGCGCTGGCGCTGGCAGGCAGCGCGAGCAGCCCGGCGGCGATCCGGAGGACCGAGGTCTTCCCGGCGCCCGACGGCCCGGCCAGCGCGAGGCACCGCCCGGGCGCGGCGTCGAGGGCGACGTCGAGCTCGAGCGCCCCGAGCCGGGCGGCGGCCTCAACCCGCAGCACGGCCGAGCACCTTGACCGAGGCGAGGATCGCGGCCGAGACGGCGACGAGCACCGCGGCGACCGCCAGCGCGACCGGGAACTCGGTCCCGAAGCGCTCGTAGATCGCCAGCGGGGCGGTCTGGGTGACCCCCCGGAAGGAGCCGGCGAACATCAGCGTCGCGCCGAACTCGCCGAGCGCGCGGCCGAGCGC
The DNA here is from genome assembly GCA_019348575.1 of Actinomycetota bacterium. The sequence continues at coordinate 875 of JAHWJE010000179.1, forward strand.
GAGCGCGCCGCCCGCGACGAGGCCGGGGAGCGCGGCGGGGACCACCACGCGCGCGAACGTGCGCGCCTCGGAGGCGCCGAGGGTCCGCGACGCGTCGATCAGCGTGCGGTCGACGGCGGAGAACGACGCCTGCGCCTGGCGGACGTAGAACGGGCTTGCGACGAACGTCAGCGCGACGACCACCGCCGCCGTCGTGAGCGGCAGCCGGATCCCCGCGAGTTCGGCGATCCGCCCGTCGACCGCCGTCGCGACGGCGAGCATCAGCGCGTACAGGCTGATGATCCAGGCGCTCCCGCCGGTCGTCCAGCGCGGCCAGTTCCCGCCGTGCCGTCTCCTGGGCCTCGTCGAGGACGGCGAGCTTGGGCTTCTGGAGCGCGAGCTGGAGGATCTCCAGGCGCTTCTTCTCGCCGCCCGAGAAGCCCTCGTTGAGGTAGCGGGCGCTGAACTCGCGCGGGATGTTGACGAGCTCCATCGCCTCCTCGACGGTCTTGCGGAACTCCTTCAGCGAGATGTCGGGCTCGCCGCGCGCCTCGCGGTGGGCGTTCATCACCATCCGCAGGTACTTCGTGATCGTCACGCCGGGGATCGCGACGGGATACTGGAAGGCCATGAACAGGCCCATCCGGGCGCGCTCGTCGGGGTCGGCCTCGGTGATGTCCTCGCCGCCGAAGATGATCTGCCCCTCGGTCACCTCGAGGCTCGGATGGCCCATGATCGCGTTGGCAAGCGTGGACTTGCCCGAGCCGTTGGGGCCCATCAGCGCATGGATCTCGCCGGGCGCAACCGTCAGGTTGACGCCCTTGAGGATCTGCTTGTCCTCGGCCTGGACGTGGAGGTTGCGAATCTCGAGCTCGGGCATGTGTCCTGGAAGTCTCCTTCGGTGCGGGTCGCCTGACGGATCAGACGCGAGCGGGGGTTGTCGGTTGCGGCTCCGCGCGCTCGCCGACGGGCGGCAGCTGGCGGGCCTGGAAATCGACCAGCTCGGCGAGCGTCGTGTCGGCGAGCGTCTTGAGCACGCCGATCTGCACGCGCGTCCACAAGAGCTTCGTCGCGCAGCCGCGGCCGGAGTCGTCGTGGTGCGAGCACAGCACGCGGCCGTCGTCGCTGCGGTCGTCGACGAAGCACTCCATCGGCGCGAGCGAGCCCTCGAGCGCGAGAACGACCTTGTCCATCGCGACGTCCTGCGGCCTGCGCGCCAGACGGTAGCCGCCCTGCGCGCCGCGCGTGGACTCGACGAGCCCGGCGCGCCTGAGCAGCGCGACGATCCGCTCGAGGTACGCGAGCGGCAGGTTCTCCGAATCGGCGATCGCCTTCAGCGACACCGGATGGTCCTGGCCGTGGCGTCCGAGCTCGATCAGCAGGCGCACGCCGTACTCGGCTTTCGTCGTGAAGAACACCGCCGCTAATCCTACCAGCGCGGTCGGGATAGGGTCGGAAGCGGCTCTGCCCCTTGCGAGCCGGCACAAGGGTGCCGACCCGACCAGCTACGCGCGGAGGAGGTAGGCTCGGCGAAGCGTGGACGTCGCCTCGATCGAAGATGCGCTCGGCCGCCTCGAGGAGGGCGTGGCGGAGGCGCGCGCGGCGACCGACCTGATGCGCGAGGGCGACGTCAGCGCCGTCGGCGACCTCAACGAGGTGATCGACGCGATGGCGCTCGAGATCGCCGAGCTCAAGGGCCGCCTGAGCGGCGGCATCGGCTAGCGCGGCGGGCAGCGCGCCGACGTGGCGGGGGCGCGGCCGCTACGGTTCGAGCCACGGGCGATCGGGTCGAGAAGCGGCCGGGACGCGCGCCACAGAAAGGACGCGGGAATGCAGAGCGCTCTGAGCGCGCAGGACATCGAGCCTTGCGCGAACGAGACGGCGGACCGCATCGCCACCGGGCTCGTGACCGTCGTGCCCTTCCTCGCCCTCGGCGTCGCCGTGTGGCAGGCCTGGGAGAGCCTGCTGCGCTGGCACGACCTCGTCGTCTTCGGCGTCATCTACGTGCTGACCGGCCTCGGGATCACGGTCGGCTTTCATCGCCACTTCACGCACCGCGCGTTCAAGACCAACCGGGTGATCCGCGGCGCGCTCGCGATCTTCGGCAGCGCCGCGATCGAGGGACCGATCACGGCGTGGGTGGCCGACCACCGCAAGCACCACGCCTTCTCCGACCAGGTCGGCGACCCGCACAGCCCGCACGTCGACCACGGCCACGGCGTGCGCGGCGCGCTGCGCGGCCTTGCCCACGCCCACCTCGGCTGGCTGTTCCTGCACACCCAGCGCGCCAACAAGCGGCGCTACGCGCCCGACCTCGTCGAGGATCCGCTGATCCGCTTGATCGACCGCTGCACGCCGCTGTGGATCCTGCTCGGCCTCGCCGCGCCGTTCGGCCTCGGCTACGCGCTCGGCGGCACGCTGTCGGCGGCGCTCACCGGCCTGCTGTGGGGCGGCGCGGTCCGGATCCTGCTCCTGCACCACGTGACCTTCTCGATCAACTCGCTGTGTCACTTCTTCGGGCGCAGGCGCTTCGAGACCGGCGACGAGTCGCGCAACCTGCTCTGGCTCGCGCCGCTGTCGTTCGGCGAGGCGTGGCACAACAACCACCACGCGTTCCCGACGTCGGCCGCGCACGGGATGCGCTGGTACGAGCGCATGCTGGACCCGAGCGCGCTGGTCATCTCGGCGCTGGAGCGCGCGGGGCTCGCCTGGGACGTGGTGAGGATCAGCGAGGAGCGCCAGGCCGCCAAGCTCGTGGCCGCGTAGCGCGCTCCGGGGCACGGGCGGAAACAACGGTGCATGGCGAACAGTGCTCGAATGGCGAGCACGATTCGCCATTGGCACGCGCCCGCGGCGGCGGGCGAGGTTGCGAGAACGCTCTGGCGGCGTCGTCCGCGGTGGGCAAAAGAAAGGGCGGCCGCTTGCGCGACCGCCCCAAGCGTGGCTCAGATGGCCACGTCCAGACGACTAGAGCGGCTGGACGTTGACCGCCTTCGGCCCCTTGTCGCCCGCCTCAGCGTCATAGCTGACCTTGGCGCCCTCGGCGAGCGAGCGGTAGCCCTCGCCGATGATGCCGCTGTGATGGACGAACAGGTCCTTCTGGCCGTCGTCAGGGCTGATGAAGCCAAAGCCCTTGTCGTCGCTGAACCACTTCACGGTGCCGGTAGGCATTCCGGTTCTCCTCGGATGTCGTGCTGCATACCCCGAGGATGCTGTTCAGGCAACGACACCGGGCGCTGGCACTGCTTCGCCGGATCCCGTGATCCGGCCTTTCAGATCCGAAAGGTAGCGGGTCACTACCCTCATGCGCCATGACAGCGATCAGAGCAGACCTGCGCAACGTCGCGATCGTCGCCCATGTCGACCATGGCAAGACGACGCTCGTCGACGCGATGCTCTGGCAGTCGGGCGCGTTTCGCGCCGGTCAGGACGTCAACGAGCGCGTCATGGACTCGATGGATCTCGAGCGCGAGAAGGGCATCTCGGGCGAGAGGCTCATGCTCGCCCTCGAAGACGCCCTGCTGTCGGCGTACAAGAAGACGCCGGGCGCGGCGAAGTACGCGCGCGTGGACATGGATCGGGAGACGGCCGATTTCCGCGTCTTCGAGCTGATCGTCCCGGAGGACCTCGAGGAGAAGCTCTTGGCGGAGGTCGAGCCGGCCGAGCCCGAGGTCAAGGCCCCGCCGCGACGCGGCCGCTACGCCGGCGTCAGCGACGAGGAGCGCGCCGAGATCGAGTCGGCGATCGCCGAGCTGTGGCGCGAGTACAAGGCGACCGGCGAGGAGCGGCTGCGCGAGCGGCTGATCCTGCACTACTCGCCGCTGGTGAAGTACGTCGCGGGACGCGTCGGCGTGGGCCTGCCGCCGAACATCGAGCAGGCCGACCTCGTCTCGTACGGG
>JAHWJE010000017.1 GCA_019348575.1 Actinomycetota bacterium
CAATGGCGACCGCGTTCGAGTCGCGACCGCTGCTGAAATGGCTCAAGCGCATCATCGTGCTGCCGATCGGTGAGCGTCTGGCCTTGATCTCGGTGCTGGCGGTCGTCGCGGACGCGCGCGTGATCTTCCTGGCGCTGCTGGCATGGGGACTGGTCGCGCTGACGTACACGACGAGCGGGCGCCTGGCGAGGTCGTACGCCTGATGGACGCGCTCGCGCAGTATCGCGACGACGGCGTGATCGCGGCCGGGCTGTCCCGCGTCGCGCGCCAGCCCGTGCCGGTCGCCGCGACTGCCGCCGCCGCTCTGGTGCTGGTCGTGACCTTCGTCGTCGACGGCCCGCGCACGGGTGCGGTCTCAGTGCTGGGGGTGGCGGTGTTCGTGGTGCTGGCATCCGTCGGGCAGTCGCGCGCAGCGCCGTCGCCGATCGCGTGGCTGGTCCCGCCGATGCTGCGTGCCGCCGAATACGGCGCCATCGTCTTCCTCGCCTGGCGCGCCGACGGCAACGCTCCGGCGGCGGCGTTTGTCCTGCTGGGCGCCGTGGCGTTCCACCAGTACGACGTGGACCACCGCCTGCGGATCCGGGGCGTCCCGCCGCCGCGGATGGTGGGGCAGATCGGCCTCGGGTGGGACGGCCGGCTCCTGGTCATGACGGCCGCTGCGATCGTCGGCGTCTTCGCGCCGGTCGCCGCGGTGGTCGCGCTCTTGTTCGGCACCGTGGCGCTGGGGGAGAACGTCGTCGTGTGGCGGCACCGCGCCGGCAGGCCACCTGCGGATCCAGCCGCGCCCGCTGCCGGGAAGTGACTGCGCTACGGTGACGCCATGATCGGCATCGTGCTCGCCGCCGGTGGCGGGACCCGCCTGCGACCGCTGACCGACGACCTTCCCAAGACGCTTCTGGAGGTCGACGGCTCACGCTCGATCCTGGAACTCGCGCTGGCCAACCTCGCCGAGGTCGGGCTGACGGAGGCGGCAGTCGTCGTCGGGCATGCGGCCGCTGCGGTGCAGGAGCGACTGCCCGGACTCCAGCGCAGGTACGGCCTGCGGGTCGAAACGATCTTCAACGACAAGTACGACGTCTGGAACAACGCCTATTCGCTGTGGTTGGCGCGGGAGGCGTTCAGGCAAGCGGCTCTGCTGGTCAACGGCGACACGGTGCATCCGGCGACCGTCGAGCAGCGCCTGCTCGACGCCCGCGGCGCGGCGCCGATCATTCTGGCGCTGGACGACGACAAGAGCCTGGCCGAGGAGGAGATGAAGGTCGTCCTCGACGACGACGGGCGGCTCGAGCGCATCAACAAGGCGGTGGATCCGCGCGACGCCGACGGCGAGTACATCGGTGTCACGCTCATCGAGCCGGAGGCAGCCGATCGGCTCAGCGCCGCGCTTCAGGCCGTGTACGAACGCGACACGACGCTGTACTACGAGGACGGCTACCAGCAGTACGCCGACTGGGGCGAGACGATCCGGACGGCACCGATCGGGATCTCGAACTGGGTCGAGGTCGACACGCACGAGGACCTTGCGCGGGCCCGGGAGATGACATGCCGCTCCTAGCGCGGATCGTGTCCGCACCTGTCGCGGTCCACATCCGCCCCGGCGCTGTCGACCAGCTCGAGCCGCTGCTGGCCGCGAGCGCTGAGCAGGCCGCGCTCGTACTCGCGCCGCAGGACGTTGCGCGCGGCGGGCTGGAGGCACAGCGCGTCGGCGGCCAGCGCCGGGGTCAGCTCGGCGTTGCAGGCCACGCCCGTGCCGGCGAGGCGCACGCGCTGGAGCGCCCGGGCGCGCTCGACCTCCGCCCGGACTGCCCCGGCATCACCCACGATCACCACGTCGGCCTCCTCCGGCCTGAGATGGTGCTGCGCGGCGGATAGCACCTCGTCGTGCGATACGTCCACGATGCGCTGCCGATAGCTGTCGAAATAGTCGAAGGGCTGGTCGTGGATGGCCAGCTCGGCCAGGCGGGAGGCGAGTTCGTAGACGGCGGCCGGCTCGCCGGCGTCGCGCGGGAGCTCGCCTACCTCGACGTCCAGCGCGGACGGCCACGTCGCCTGCAGGGACACCGCCGCGATCGCAACGTGCGGCTGAACCTGCCCGCCCGCGGCCGCTAGCGCCGCTCGTGTGCTCGGCTCCCGGCTCGGCGATGAGCACGCGGGCCGAGCGCGACACGAGGCGGCTGGCGGCGTGCCGGCGGCCTCGCCCTCAGTGCGCGTGACCGCGCGACGTGAAGCGCCGTGCCGAGGCAAAGCGCCGAAGGCCCGAGCGCGCGAGCGAAGCCGCGGGATCGCGACTGGCGATCAGGAAGGCGGCGGCGGCGGTCGCCAGCAACAGCGCCCAGCGGATGTGCGACGCCTCCCACCCGGGGTCGCCGGGACCGGCGGCGAAGAGCGTCCAGCGTGCGGGCAGGACGAGCAGCGCCGCCGCCAGCAACACCAGCAGCGCCGGCGCGGCGGCAAGCCCGCCGCGGCAATCCGCTACGAGCGGCGCCGCCAGCGCCGCGACGGCGAGCGTCACGACCAGCATCGTCGCGAGCTCGAGCGTCAGCGCCGTCGCGAGCGTCTCTCCCGCGCGCCAGAGCACGACGGCCCAGAGCGCGCCGACGAGCGGCAGCAGGAGCGCGATCCGCAGCAGGCGGCGAAACAGCAGCGGCGTCGGCGACGCTGCCAGCGACTGGGCTGCGGGGTCGTCGAGAACGAATGCGGCGCCGATGCACAGCGCGACCGCGGCGAGTCGCAGCTCGACGACGCGCGGACCGTCGAGCTCGAGCATCGCGATCGCGACGACGGCCGCGGCCGGCAGGGCCGACCACGACGCCAGTCGCGCCGTCGGGCGTGCGAGCAGGCGTGCCTGGCGCGCGCGGATCATGGAGCCTGCAGGACGCCGGCGACGACGGCGACGCACAGCCCGGCGGCGCCGAGCCGCAGGGCGAGCCGGCGGGCGCCGTCGCGCGCCAGCGCGAGCGCGGCCAGGACGCACGCGAGCCCGGCCAGATAGAGCAGGTGCCAGCCGGCGCTCGCGGTCTCGAAGCCGAGCACCTCGCAGCGGGTCTCGACGGGGCGGTAGCAGGGCCATTCGATGCCCGGCGCGACGTCGGCGGTGTTGACGACCGGCGCCAGCCAGGCGAGCGGGGTCTGGCGGCTCTGACTGGACAGCATCATGTTGCCGGCGAGCAGCACGACGACGAGCAGGCTGCTCGCGGCGAGGTGCGGCACGCGGCGCGCAAGGGCGACGCCGGCGGCGCCGCCGACGGCGATCGCGGCCGGTCCCTGCGCGAGCTCGAAGGCGCTCGGAGTCGCGCTGCGGCCCGTGGCGTCGACGTCGACCCCGCCGGCCGCGCCCGTGAGCAGGAATGCGGCGCCGACGAACACGACCCCGGCGGCGACGGCCCAGGCGATCGAGAGCAGCTGCGCGAGCGTCGTCGCGGGCGCGCGCGCGGGAAGCGCGCCCTGCAGCTCGACGGCATGGCTTCGAAGGCTGCGCAGCGCCGCGAGGTTGGCGGCCAGCAGCGTTCCCGCCGCGAGCGGGACAAGGCCGGCGCCCATCAGCAGCTGATAGGCGCCGCCGACGTTGTCGCGCACCATCATCGTCGAGACCAGCGCGCTGAGCGCGGCTCCCGCGAGGAACGCCGGGTGGCGCAGCAGCCGCGGCCCTTCGACGCGGGCGAGGGCGCGGACGGTCGCGGCCGTGCGCGCCCCGCCTGGGGGGTGGTGGACGGCTCGCAGGTCGCCACCGGCCGGCGGATGCTGACCTGCCGAGCGCTCACGGCAGCTGCAGCGCGCCGGCGACGGCGACGAGCGTGAAGCCGGTCGCTGCGAGCAGCAGATCGCAGCGGCGCCGCCCGTCGCGCAGCAGCGCCACCGCTGCCAGCAGCACGACGAGCCCTGCGACGTAGACGAGGTGCCAGTGCAGCGGGGCGAAGCGGTCGAGGATGCACGGCCACTGCTGGTCGGCGGAGCACGGCCAGGAGGAATCCGGCGCGCGTGAGCTCTGCGCGGGGTTCACGAACGGGAGAAACCAGCCCGCCGCGCCTTGCAGGTTCCACGAGGTGAACATCATCTGCGGAAAGAAGAAGGCGACTGCGGCGAGCATCGCAGCGGGCGGATACGGGATCCAGCGCGCCAGCGCGATGCCGAGCGCCCCGAGTGCGGCGACGGCGAGCGGCCCCTGCGCGAGGTCGACGGCGGCCGGCGTGGCGACGGCGCCCTCGCGCGTGACGTCGAGTCCGTCCCAGGCGCCGAACCAGGCAAAGGCGGCGGCGACGAGTACCGCCGCGACCGCGGTCGGCCACGCGAGCGCCAGCAGGTGGGCGAGCGTCCGCGCGTGCGGCGGCGCGGCGAGCGCGCGGTACAGCTCGGCCGTCCCGCCGCGGCGCCAGCGCAGCGCAGCGAGGTTGGAGACGACGAGCGTCGCGAGCCCGAGTGGCAGCAGCGTCGGCCCGAGCAGCGCGAAGTAATCGCCGCCGACGTTGGCGGCGGATGCGAGGCTCAGCGTGAAGGCCACGCTCAGGACGATCCCGGCGACGAAGATCGGGTGGCCGATCAGCCGCCGGCCCTCGATCCGCGCGAGCGCGAAGACCGCTGCCCGGAACGCAAAGGGAGCGGCGCCGGCGCGCGGCCGCTGCGCCGTCGGCGCGACGGTCGTCGTCATGCCGCCAGGTCCATCGGGCGGCCCCGCTTGAGCAGCGTCAGGTAGCCGTCCTCGAGCGTCGGCGCCAGCAGCTCGGCGCCGGGCGGAGCGACGCCGACGTGCCGGTGGCGTCCGTCGGCGGTGCGCCACGACAGCTCGGCCTCGGCGGCGCGCTCGTCGGCGACCCAGACCTTGCCGCGCGCGAGCTCGGCCAGATCGCGCACCCGTGCGTCGAACAGCGTCGATCCCTCGTGCAGCACCACGACGCGGTCGCACAGCGCCGCGACGTCCTCGGTCTGATGCGTGGAGAGGATCACCGCGCGGTCCTGCGCGAGATCGGACAGCAGCTGGCGCAGGCGCAGCCGCTGCTCGGGATCCAGACCCGCCGTCGGCTCGTCGAGGACGAGCAGCCGCGGGTCGCCCAGCAGCGCCTGGGCGAGCGCGACGCGGCGGCGCATGCCGCCCGACAGCGCCTTGATCTTGCGCTGCGCGACAGCGCCGAGATCGACGAGGTCGAGCACGCGGCGGACCTCGTCGTGACGCGCGCGGCGCTCGCTCATCTCCTTGAGGATCGCGATGTAGTCGACGAACTCGAAGGCCGAGAAGTTCCTGTAGAAGCCGGGCTCCTGCGGCACGTAGCCGAGCCGCCGCCGGATCTCCAGGCGCTCGCCGGCGTCGGCCGGGTCGCGGCCGAGCACGCGCACGCTGCCGGCGTCTGCGGCGAGCACGGTGGCGACGATCCGCAGCAGCGTCGTCTTGCCCGCGCCGTTGGGGCCGAGCAGGCCCGTGATCCCGTCGCCGACGTCGAGCGTGACGGAGGCCAGCGCCTGGGTGCGGCCCAGGCGCTTGTGCAGGTCGGCGATCTCGACGACGGTCACAGCGTCCTCCCCAGCTCGAGATGATCGCGACGGAGCGCCAGAACGGCGGCCGCGCAGCAGGCAAGCAACGCGAACGCGACCTGGGCGCCGGCGCCGAAGGCGGCCAGCCGCTCGCCGGTGGCCAGCGCGCTCAGGAGCACGACGCCGATCCAGGTGGCGCTGACGGCAGCGAAGGCCGTCAGCGGCGCGACGTACGTCGCGAGCGCGAGGCTCACGATCGTCAGGCCAAGCGACGGCAACAGCCACGCCGCCGCGCTCCAGCCGAAGCCCGGCAGAGCCAGCGCCGCCGCCCCTGCGAGCGTGATCGTCACCGCCAGCACGGCGGCGGCACGGATCAGCAGCAGCCGCACGCTCGAGAACGGCGCGGCGACGGCCAGCTCGTACGTCGGATCCAGGCCGCGGCCGAAGGCCGCCGCGACGCCGGCGAGCGGCAGCAGGGCCGCGACACAGAGAAACATCAGCAGGCCGCGCTCGCCCTGCTGCGCCAGCAGCACGCCGCAGGCCAGCACGACGATCACGGCCGCCAGCCAGGACAGCGTCAGCGACGGCGTCGCCGCCAGCAGCCGCGCCAGATGCCCCGGAACGCCGATCCGGACCAGGGCGGCTTCGACGCGGCCGACCCGCGGCGCGTCCAGGCGCTCCTCGACGTCGCTCCAGACGCGCTCCAGGCGCGCGGCGTCCGCGGCCTGCGCGATCGCCACCTGGCAGACGGCGCATTCGACGACGTGCGCCTCGATCGAGAACGCATGCGCGGCCTCGACGTCGCCGTCGGCGTACGCCGCGAGCAGGCGCGTGTCGACGTGCGTGCTCATGTGACCAGCTCCGCTCGTAGTTGCTTTCGCGCGCGCATCGCACGCGTCTTCACCGTGCCCGGCGCGATCCCGAGCAAGCGCGAGGCTTCGCGCGTCGTCAGCCCGTCGAGGATCGTCGCCTGCACGACCGCCCGCAGCTCGGGCGACAGCCGCGCCAGCGCGCCGCCGAGGTCACCGTGCTCGACGCCGAGCAGGACCTGCTCCTCGGCCGACGGCTCGGAGTCCGCGAACTGCTCGGGCGCGAGGTCCTCGCGCGGCCGCCGGCGCAGCGCGTCGATCAGCCGCCGGATCGCGATGCCCCAGATCCAGGCGCCGACCGCGCCCTCGCCGGAGTAGCGCGCGGCCGAGCGCCAGACGGCGACGAACGTGTCCTGCACCGCGTCGTCGACGGCGTCGCGATCGGCGCAGCGGCGCGCGAGGCGAAGCGTCAGCCACGGCGCGTGGCGCTCGTACAACAGCCGCAAGGCCAGCCGGTCGCCGTCGGCGACGGCGCCGAGCAGCGCCTCGTCGCTCGAGCTCGGTGTCATCGAGGTCCTCACAACCCCCCTGTCGCACGCTGGTCGCAGATCGGTTCACCCTCCCATGGGCGCATCGTCATGACCAGGGTCCGCAGCCCGCGTCGACGCGCGCTCCTGAGCATCGGCGGTTCCCGCCCCGCCGCGCTGGCGGGCGGGGTGCAATCCGCGGCGCTGGCCGTTTGCGGTACCCGCGACCGGGTAGGCGGGGCGCTCTGGGACGACGGGGAGGAACGTGCTGCGCTTGGCCGACAGGGTCGATCTTGAGATGGAGTTGCCGCGCGCTGAGACCGCGGCCGTTGCCGCGCGCCGCGCGCTCAGGCGCTCCTACGCCGACCGGATCGATCCCGGTCTGCTCGACGACGCCGAGCTGCTCGTCAGCGAGCTGGCGAGCAACGCGCTGCGCCACGGCCGGGGCGAGATCATGCTGCGCGCGTGCCTGGACGACGACCGTCTGCTGGTCGAGATCATCGACCAGGGCTCGGGCTTCGAGCGCGTCCTGCGGCGCAGGGACTTCGGCCAGATCGGCGGCTGGGGACTGGACATCGTCGACGACGTCGCAAGCCGCTGGGGGGTGCAGGCAGGAACGACGCACGTCTGGTTCGAGCTCGAGCGGCCGGGGCCGCGCCTCGGCGAGCCCGACGACGGCGGCTGAGCAGCGCTGCCCGACCCTGCAGGCCGCGCTAGACCGACGACGTCCGCCCTCCCGCGCGCCAACTATGGTGTGACGATCGGACGTGGTTCGACAACCGAGCCGCTGCGCCGCGAGCTCGCCGCGGCCCTTCCGGAGCGGCCGTTCACGGTGCGCTTCTGGGATGGCAGCGAGCTGGCGTCGACGTCGGGTGACGGGCCTGTCTTCAGCGCCCGCTCACCGCGCGCCGTCGCGCACGCCCTGCTGGCGCCGGGCCAGCTCGGCCTGATCCGCGCCTACTCGTCCGGCGAGCTCGAGGTCGACGACCTCGACGCGCTGCTCGCGGTGCTCGCTGACTGGAAGCCGCCTCCGATCGACGGGGCGACGCGCCGCCGGCTGCTGCTCGCGGGCGTCCGCGCGGCGGGCGTGATGCGCCCGCCACGACCGCCGGCGGTCGAGCTGCGCCCGCGCGGCCGGCGCCACAGCCTCGCGCGCGACGCACGCGCCGTGCGCCATCACTACGACGTGTCGAGCGATTTCTTCGCGCTCTTCCTCGACGCCTCGCTGACCTACTCGTGCGCGATCTTCGCCGATCCGTCGAAGGATGACGAGCCGCTCGAGTCCGCCCAGGAGCGCAAGCTCGAGCTCGTCTGCCGCAAGCTCGCGCTGCAGCGGGGTGAGCGCGTGCTGGACGTCGGCTGCGGCTGGGGCAGCTTCCCGTTGCACGCGGCCACGCGTCATGGAGCGCACGTCGTGGGCGTCACGCTGTCGGCGCCGCAGGCGGCGGTCGCACGCGAGCGGGCCGCCGCGGCGGGCGTCGCCGACCGCGTCGAGATCCGCGTCGCCGACTACCGCGAGCTGCGGGGCGAGCGCTTCGACGCGATCGCGAGCATCGGGATGGTCGAACACGTCGGGCCGCCGCAGCTCGACCGCTACGCCGCGGGCCTGGCAGCGCTGCTTGCGCCCGGCGGGCGGCTGCTGAACCACGGGATCTCGCGGCTGCGCCACGGCGACGTCGAGCCGGGCGCGTTCTCGATGCGCTACGTGTTCCCCGACGCCGTGCCTCCGCATCTGTCGCGGATGCTGCTCGCGCTCGAGCGCGCGGGCTTCGTCTGCGAGCACGTCGAGGGCTTCGCCGAGCACTACGCCCGCACGCTCTCGCACTGGGCGGCGCGGCTGGACGCCAACCGCGCCGAGGCCGAACGCATCGTGGGCGCCGAGCGCATGCGGGTATGGCGGCTGTACCTGCGGGCCGCGCGCAACGGCTTTCAGACCGGCTTCACCTCGGTCTACCAGGTGCGCTGCCGGCGCGGCGCCTGAGCCGCAGCCCGGGCCGCCGCCGTCCGCGGCTTCACTCGGAGGCGTGGACCACGACGACCGGACACGGAGCCTCGCCGACGAGCGCGTGCGAGGTGCTACCGAGCAGCGCGGCGCGAACGGTCCCGCGTCCGCGCGAGCCCACGACGAGCAGCTCCGCGTCGCGATCGGCGGCGATCCGGCGCAGCCCGTCGGCGGGAGAGGCTTCCAGCTGCACCTCGACCTGCGCGTCGTTCACGCCCCACTGGTCCACGAGCTGCTCGACGCGGCGCCGCGCCTCGTCGCGCACTGCGTCGAGCTCCTCGGCGGCGGGCGCGACCGGATAGGCGGCCGGCACCCCCGGGGTCGGCGCGATGATGACCGCTGGATCGCCGACGACGGGACCGCCGCCGGGGAACGGACCGAGCGGCGCGACGTACGCGACGACGAGCGGCAGGCCCAGTCGCTGGGCCAGATCGGCGCCGACCTCGAGCGGCCGGCGTGACCCTTCGTCGTCGCTGTCGACGCCGCAGACGATCGTGGAGCCCATAGCGCAGGACTGCCCGTTTGCGATCGTCCTTGCACATCCGGCTGTCCGCCTGGCGACACGGCAGGCGACGCGGCGGTCGCGAAGCGCTCGTCGCCGGCGACGCCCCTGACGCGTCCGTCAGCTGCCGCCCGTGCCCGTGGCGCCGTCGCCTGCGGCTGCGATGCCGCGCTGAAGCAGGAAGCCCTCGCGAACCAGGCGCCTGACGAGCACGAGCCGGCCGGCGGCGTCGAGCCGGCCCGGTAGCTGCGCGGCGGTGAACGGCGCAGTCGCGGCGTGGACGGCGGCGACCTCGGCGGCGGCCTGCGCGGGAAAGCTGACCTGCTTGCCTTCGAAGCGCAGCCCGACGGCGCCGCCCGGACGCTGCTCGAGGTCGGCGATGACGGTCGGGCGGCGCTCGAGCTGCGTCTCGAGGCCAAGACGCTGCAGCGCACGCAGCTGGCTGAGCTGCCCGTCGAGGATCGGCCGGCGCCCGTCGACGAAGCGCCGCCGGGCGGCGCGAGCGACGTCGTCGGGTCGCAGGCGACCGGCCAAGCGCTCGACGAGCTCGCCGGGCAGCTCACCGGTCGTGTCCAGCGCGCGGCGAAACTCGACGTCGCCGGCGCATTCGCCGAGCGCGGCGCGGACGGCGTCAAGCCGCGTCGGCGGATGCAAGCCGACGGTGAGGTGCAGCGAGTCGGCGTCCGCCGCGGCGGCCTCGTGCGGCCAGCCGCGCGGGATGTAGAGGGTGTCCCCCGCTCCCAGCGTGATGTCGTGCAGCGGCTCGCCGACGGCGCCGGCGGCGCCGGCCGACCAGCGCTGGTCCTTCAGCGGCAGCTCGACGACCGGCTCGTAGATGCGCCAGCGCTTGTGACCGGAGACCTGGAGCACGAAGACGTCGTGCGTGTCGTGGTGCACCGCGAAGCCCTGCGAGCAGGCCGGCGTGCAGTAGGCGTTGGCCTGGACCGGGCAGCCGAGCGCGATCTCCAGCCCGCGGCAGTAGACGGCGGCCGGAAGCCAGGAGAGATGCAGCGCCTGCAGGACGATCGTCGCTCCGCCCGCGTGCTCCTCGGCGACGCGGTCGACGAGCGCCGTCCCCGAGAAGCTCCCGGGGCGCCACGGGATGTCTCGCGTGTAGCCCGACAGCGGCAGCTGCTCGCCGTCCTTGACGAGTCGAAACGCCGGCGAGCGGATCGCCGTCTCGCAGACCAGGCGCTCGACGTCGGCGTCGGACAGGATCGGCGTGAAGCGACGCGGCTCGCCGCGCGTGACGATCAGCGGGCGCCGCTCACGGACCTCGTCGAGGAACTCGTGCCTGCCGACGGGTTCGAGCGTCAGCTCGAGGGCCGACTGCACCGAAGCGCAGCCGGCCACCGCCGTCCTAGGAAACGTCGCCGGCGTCATCGCCGGTGTCGGAGACGTCGCCCGCGTCGTCACCGGTGTCCGTGGCGTCGCCGGCGTCGTCACCCGTGTCGGTGGCGTCGGTCGCGTCGCCCGCGTCATCGCCCGTGTCGCCCGTATCATCGCCCGTGTCGCCCGTGTCG
>JAHWJE010000180.1 GCA_019348575.1 Actinomycetota bacterium
TCGAGCGCTCCACGTCGGCCAGGCGTCGGGGGACGCCGTCGACCGCAGTCGCCACCACCTCGACCTGGGACCCGAGGGCGTCGAGGTCGGCCACGATCGAGCGGGAGCGGTGATGGACCGGCCCTCCGCCGAAGGCCGCCCGCTCGAGGGCGTCCACCCGGTGCGGCAGCGCCTCCACCGCGTCGGCCCGCTCGCCGAGCTGTTCCACCCGGGTGTGCACGGCGTCGAACGCCTCGGCGGTCACCGGTTCGTCGGCCTGCTCCAGCGCCTTCACCCGCCCGGGGAGCGCACCCAGGCGGACGACCTCGGCGGTCAGGTCCTCGAGCCCCTGACCGAGGTCGGCCACGGCTTTCTCCAAACCACCCAGCCGCTGGTCGAGGGCGCCGATGGCCTCGCCGGCCGTGCGCTCCAGGGTCTCGACCCGCTCGGGAACGCTCGACAGCAGCTCGAGATGGGAGGAGAGCCGCTCGAGGCCGTGCGCCACCTGGGCCACGGCGTTCTCCACGGCCGTCGTGCGATCGAGCGACTGCTCCAAGGCGGCCACGCGCTCGGGGACGGCCGACAGCCGGTCGGCCTCGACCGACAGCCGGTCGAGGCCCCGGCCCAGTTCGGTCAGGGCTTCCTGCACGGCGGTGGTGCCGTCGGCCACCCACTCGAGGGCGCCGACCCTCTCCGGAAGGCCGGCCAAGGCGGTGACCGACCCCGCCAGCTCGTCGAGGCGCTCGATGGTGCGGGCCCGGTGCTGGTCGAGCTCGTCGACGGTGCGCTCGGCCAGTTCCTCGAGCGACCGGAGCTCGACGCCCTTGTGCGCGGCGGCGTGCGGGGTGGCGGTCACGGACTGCTGTTCCAGCGCTTCGACCCGCCGGCCGAGCGCGTCGAGGTCGCCCAGGCGGGCGGTGAGGCGTTCCAGTTGCTCGGCGATGGCGGCGATGGCGTCGCTCTCAGCCTGGGCACCGGCGCCCGCACCGGCGTCCTCCAGGGCCGCCATCCGGGCCGGGACCGTCTCCAGCGCCTCCACCCGTTCGAAGAGGTGGGCCAGCACCACGCTCATGCCCGTGCCGCCGACCAGGTCGCTGTTCAGGGTGCCGGACGGAACCAGCTGGTCCGGCGCCGGCGGCGCCCCGTCCGCTGCGCCCGATCGGAGCGAGGCGCCGGCCGCTCCCGGCGTCGCCGCGCTCGGATGCAACGCGGGCTGCGGCGCGTCGTCATCCGACAACCGGTGCGCGTAGCGCTCCTCCTTCTGGCCCGGCCGGCGCGGCAGCTGCTCGACGAGCTCGCGCTCGATCAGCCGGTCGAGCGTCGCGTGTACGGCGCCGAGGTCGGCGAACGGGTGCAGGCGCTCGGTGCGTCCCTTCAGCTCGCCCGGAGTCTGCGTGCCGCGCAGCATCAGCACGCACAGGACCGCGAGCTCGTCGGGCGCGCTCGTCAGCGACTCGTCGAGCAGGTGGCGGTACTTCGAGGCGCGGCTGCCCGCCCCGCTGGCCAGGCGCGCCCAGCGGCGGCGGCTCAGGCGCGTGATCGCATCGCGGATCGTCGCGTCGTCGTAGGCGACGACGGGATCGCGGTTCGTCGACTGGTTGCAGGCCGCGCGCAGCGCGTTGAGCGTCAGCGGATAGGCGTCCGGCGTCGTGCGCTGCTTCTCGAGGAGGCAGCCGAGGACGCGGATCTCGGCCGCGGAGAGGTCCATCGCGCCGACATTCTCGCGCCGATGCGAAATCGATGCTGCGCTACTGCGGGTTCTTCGAGCCGTCCCTGGAGGACTTCTCGCCGTCCTGCAGGTTGCGCAGCCAGTCCGACAGCTGCTGGCCGGCGCCCGAGACGTGCTCGCCTGCCTCCTTGAAGAGCTCCTTGAAGCGCTCGGAGTAGTGCGCGGTCGCGTCTGCGGCCTCGTCGCGTGCCGGGCGCTCCTGGCCGCGCCGGACGTACTCGCCGCCGATGATCCGGTCGTACTCGCCCTCGCGCACCCAGGCCAGCAGCTCGTGCACGCGCTTGACGGGCAGCGAGTGCGTCTGGCGCAGGTCGGTCAGCAGCCGCTGCAGCCGGTCGAGGCCCTCGCCCTGCTCGGTGTACTCCATCGCCTGGCGCATGAACGCGTCGAGGTTGAGGTCCGACGCCTTCGCGCCCGCCGACATCGTCATCAGCAGCTTGCAGACCAGGCGCGGGTCGCGCGTGACGATCGCCGCGGCGCGGTCGCACGTCAGCTCGGTCGCGCGCGACCATTCCAGCAGCGCGTACTGGACCGCCATGAGCGGCAGCCCGGCGCCCATCGGCAGGCGCGTCTGCCAGGTGAGTCGCAGCAGGATCTGCAGCGCGGTGCGGTAGAGCACGTGGTCGGAGAGGATGTGCGCGACCTCGTGCGCGATGACGCCCTCGAGCTGGTCGTCGCCGAGCAGCTCGACGGTGCCGCTGTTGAGCACGAGGATCGGCTTGCCCGAGCCGATCGCCATCGCGTTGAGCACGGGCTCGGCCGTCAGGTACAGGTCGTACTCCTCGGGCATGTCGAGCACACCGAGGACGTGCTGGTAGCGCGTCCAGATGTCCGGCAGCTGATCTGTGCCCAGGCGCACGCCGGCGCCGAGGTAGGTCTGGCGCAGCGCGCGCTCGTAGCCGAACTCGATGAGCTTGCGCACGACGTAGTCGAGCATCGGGATCGATCCGAGCGCGGCGGTCGCAGCGCGGTCGGCCGGGTGCTCGTAGGCCTTCGGCGAGATGCCGGTCAGCCGGTAGGCCTCCGCAGGCGTCGACACACCGGTGAGCTTACGGGACCCGGCCGCTCGCGAGGCGGGATCAGCTCGATCGCGGGCGATCTTTAGACTCGCCAACCGTGCGTGCCGCCACGATCCGCGACGGCGAGCTCCTCGTCGAAGAGCATCCCGATCCCGCGCCGGGGACCGGGCAGGTGCTCGTCCGCGTCCGCGCGGCGGGCGTCAACGGCGCCGACATGCTCCAGCGCCGCGGCCGCTACCCCGCTCCCGCCGGCAGCCCGCAGGACATCCCCGGCCTGGAGCTGGCGGGCGAGGTCGAGGCGCTCGGCGAGGGCGCGAGCCGCTTCTCGCAGGGCGATCGCGTCATGGGGATCGTCGGCGGCGGCGGCCAGGCCGAGCTCGCGGTCGTCCACGAGCGCCAGCTCATGCCGGTCCCCGAAGCCGTCGCGTTTCCCGACGCGGGCGGGCTGCCCGAGGTCTTCACGACCGCGCACGACGCGCTGTTCAGCCAGTGCGACCTGAAGGCGGGCGAGCGGCTGCTCGTGCACGGCGCCGCCGGCGGCGTGGGGACCGCCGCGGTGCAGCTCGGTGCGGCGGCAGGCGCGCTCGTGACCGCCACCGTCCGCAACCCGGACCTGCGCGAGGGCGTCGAGCAGCTCGGCGCCGAGCGCGCGGTCGACCCGGAGGGCTTCGGGGAGCACGGCCCGTTCGACGTCATCCTCGAGCTGGTCGGCGCGCCGAACATGCCGGCGAACGTCAAGGCGCTGAACACGCTCGGGCGGATCGTCGTCATCGGCGTCGGCGCCGGCGCGAAGGGGGAGCTCAACCTGGCCGCCCTCATGGCCAAGCGCGGGACCGTCCACGCCTCCACGCTGCGCGCCCGGCCCCTGGAGGAGAAGGCGCTGACGGCCCGTGCGCTCGAGCGCGAGGTGCTGCCGTGGTTCGAGCGCGGCGACCTGCGCGTGGCGGTCGCCGAGACGTTCGCGCTCGACGACGTCGCCGCCGCCTACGACCACTTCGCCGCCGGCGGCAAGCTCGGCAAGATCATCCTGACGCCGTGACGCCCGGCTCCTCGTGGCCCAGCAGCCTCGCGATGCGGTCGAGGTTGGGCAGCAGGTAGCCGGCCGCGATCAGCGGAAGGGCCGGGATCGCCTGATCGAAGGCGACGCTCAGCGCCGGCGACGCGAGCAGCCCGAGCGTCATCCCCCCGAGCGTCAGGCTGCGCCGAAAGCCGTAGCGCTCCGACCAGGCGGCGAACATCGACAGGAACACCGCGTCGGACAGGCCCAGGTGACCGGCGCTGCCGGCGCCGCCCCAGGCCGGGAAGTCGAAGCTCAGCGCGTCGACGCGGTCGGCGAACTCCGGGATGACCTCGGCGACCGCCCGGCGGAACGTGGGCAGGCCGGCGTCGCGGATCTCCTTGTAGCTGCCCTTGGCGATCACGTAGGCAACCTGCCATTCGTCGCCGCGATTGAGGGTCGCGACCAGGTGGCCGTGTGCGATCCGGCCCATCGCATCCTCGGGGTCGCCCGGGCGGCGGCCCGACTCGGCGTACCCATGATCGTCTCGACGGCGTCGTCGAACACGATGGAGGACATCGCGGCGGCCGGGACGGAGGCCGCGCCGGAGGCGCCGCAGGCGCTGGACGCGCTCGGCGGCGGAGCCATCCGGCACCACCTCCTGGGCTATCGCGACTCCGGCATGATGGGAACCGACGCGAACGCCCATCCCCAGGCCTTCTGGCAGGCCGACCTCGGCGAGGCGACCGCGAAGCTGGTCGAGATCGTGCGGGCGGCGCGGCCGGCGGTGATGGTGAGCTACGACGAGAACGGCAACTACGGCCACCCCGACCACATCAACGCGGCCCGGATCGCGCGAGGGGCGTACCTCGCTTCGCTGGGTACCGAATGGGCCGTGTCGCGCTTCCACGAGATCGCCTTCCACCGCGAGTCGTGGATCGGGCTCATGACCGAGATGCGCGAGCGGGGGATCCAGCTGCCGTGGGACTTCGACCGAGTGCTCGCGACGACGCCTG
>JAHWJE010000181.1 GCA_019348575.1 Actinomycetota bacterium
GGGCCGCCCACAAACGTTGCACGCGAAACCTCGGGCGCCGATCACCGCCAGGCGGCGTCCTCGGATCTCGACGTGGCAGAGCCACACCTTCGATCCTGCGTCCTTGCCTGGCGGCGCCGGCATCCCGCGGTTTCGAGCACAACGTTCCTGGGCGACCCACTAGTCGCCCTCGAGCAGCCGCGCCGCGAACGCGACAGCCTCCTCGGGAGTCGTGACGTCGCCGGCGAAGCGCGCCTCGTCGATCTCGCCCAGCAGGCGCCCGAGCTCGGGCCCGTTGTGCAGCTCGAGCGCCGCGGCAAGGTCGCCGCCCCGCACGAGTGGCGGGCGGCGCCCCTGCGCGCGCCACTGCAGCGCCGCGGGCATGACCTCGCGCGCGACGTCGAGGTGCTTGGCGATCGCCTCCTGCGCCTTGTGCCCCCGCGTCGCCAGCCGGTCGGCGACCGACAGCAGCGTGACATCGACCTCGACCGGCTCGCTCGCCTTCAGGTAGCGATACAGCGCCCGGCGCGTCAGCGGCGTCTCGTGCACGAGGAAGCCGAGCCGCAGGTGGTGGCGCGTGAGCGCTGCGACGTGCGCCTTGAGCTTCTCGCTCGCCTTCAGGCGCGTCAGGACGTCGCGCGTCAGCTCGGCGCCGGCGCGGTCGTGCCCGAGGAACGTGGGCGAGCCGTCGCCCCGGCGACCGAGCGTCGCCGGCTTGGCGATGTCGTGCAGCAGGGCGCCGAGGCGCAGCGCGAAGCCGCGATCGACCTCGTCGGCGAGTGGCTCGGCGAGCAGCGCGTCGATCGCGTCGGCGTGCTCGGCGCCGAAGACGGCGCCCGGATCGGCCTGCAGCGCGATCGCCTGCGCGAGCACCTCGATCGTGTGCGTGTGAACGTCGGCGTGGTGGTAGCGGTTCTGCTCGACGCCGTGCAGCGCGTGCAGCTCGGGCAGGACCGATTCGGTCAGCCCGATCTCGTCCATCAGCGCAAGCGATGCGATCACGCCGTCGCCCGCGACGATCCGCTTCAGCTCGGCGAACACGCGCTCCTGCGCGACGCGGGCCGCAGCCGGGGCGGTCGCCCGTGCGAGCGCGATCGTCTCGGCGTCGGGCTCGAGCGCGAGCTGCGCCGCCAGCCGCACGAGCCGTACGACGCGCAGCGGGTCGTCGGCGAGTGAATCGCGCCCCACCGCGCGCAGCCGCCCCGCGACGAGGTCGCGAGCGCCGCCATGCGGGTCGACGCGCTCGCCGCCGTGCAGCGGCTCGGCGATCGCGTTGACGGTGAAGTCGCGCAGCGCGAGGTCGGCCTCCAGCGAGCCGCCGCGCAGCGGGCTGAGGTCGACCTGCCAGGTGCGGTCGGGCGCGAGCACGCGCCAGGACCCGAACTCGTCGGAGAGCTCGAAGGCCGGTCCGCCGCCCGCGCGCGCGACAGCCCGCGCGGCGGCGCGCACGTCAGCCGCGACGACGACGTCGAGGTCGCTCGTCGATCGCCCCAGCAGCTCGTCGCGCACGGCGCCGCCGACGATCCACGCGTCGCGGCCGCGCAGCGCCTGCCGCGCGATCGCGCGGGGGGAGGGCTGTCGTCCGGTCATCGCAGGGGCCTGATCGGGGCGAGGTCACACGTGCCGGCCGTCGCGGTGATAGACGCGCGGCACGCGCGGCAGCAGCCCGCACGTCACCTCGTAGTTGATGGTCCCCAGGCGGTGCGCGACCTCCTCGGCGGATATCCGCTCCTCGCCCTGCGCGCCGATCAGGATCGCCGCGTCGCCGACGCTCGCCGCGGGCGGAATCCCCACGTCGAGCGTGATGTTGTCCATGCTCACGGTGCCGACGAGCGGGCGCCGCGCGCCGCGCACGAGCACGTCGGCGTTGTTCGTCAGCGCGCGCCGCACGCCGTCTCCGTACCCGACCGGGACGGTCGCCGTGTACGTCGGATGATCGGCGACGAAGCGGCGACCGTAGCCGGCGCTCTCGCCCGGTGCGATCGGCTTGACGGCCGCGACGTAGGAGCGCAGCTCCAGCGCAGGCTCGAGGTCGCGCGCCACCGCGTCCTCTCCGAACGGGTCCAGGCCGTAGATCGCCACGCCCGCCCGCACCATGTCGAAGTGGGCACCCGGATCGCGCAGCGTCGCCGCGCTGTTGGCGGCGTGCAGGATGATCGACGGGTGCCGGGCCTTCAGCGGCAGCGCCCAGCTCGTGAAGCGCTCCAGCTGCTGGCCGAAGAACGCGTCGCCGCGCTCGTCGGCAGTTGCGAAATGCGTCATCGCCCCGGCGAGGAAGACGCCGTCGGTCGCCGCCGCGGCGTCGGCGACCCGCGTTGCGGCCGCGCGGTCGCGCGTCCCGAGCCGGCCCATGCCGGTGTCGAGCTTGACGTGCACCGCGCCGCCGCCGCGAGCCGCGACGGCGGCGACGAATCCCTCGTCCCAGGCGATGACGTCGGCGTCCGCATCGAGCGCGACGCCGAGCTCGTGCGGCGTGAGCGCGCCCATGACGAGGATCGGGGCGTGGATGCCGGCGGCGCGCAGCGTCGCCGCCTCCTGCGCCGCGACGACCGCAAGCCACGTCGCGCCGCCCGCGAGCGCCGCTCGCGCGGCATGCACCGCGCCGTGCCCGTAGCCGTCGGCCTTCACGACGGCGCACAGCGCGCCGTCGGCTGCGAGCGAGCGACGCATGCGCGCGACGTTGCGCTCGATCGCCGCGAGGTTCACGCGCGCGACGGCGCGGACCGCCACGTCCTGCTGGACCGCCATCGCGCGCAGGCTACTCGCCGGGCTGGCCGCGCACGGCGCGCGGCAGCGCGGCGATCACATCGCTTGCGATCACGCCGTCGCCGCCGTGCTCGCCGGCGGCGACGCAGCCCGCCGCCGCGTGGCGCCGGACGCCGGCGCAGGCGGCAGTGAACGGGTCCAGTCCCTTCGCGAGAAACGCGGCGACGACGCCGCTCAGGACGTCGCCCGTTCCGGCCGTGGCGAGCGCGGGCGCGGCGAGCCCGTTGACGGCGGCGCGACCGTCGGGCAGCGCGACGATCGTGTCGTCGCCCTTCAGCACGACGACGGCGTTCGCGCGCTTCGCGGCCTCGCGAGCGCTGCGCAGCCGCCGCCGCCCGACCTCGTCGCTCGAGCTGCCGAGCAGCCGCGCGAGCTCGCCCGCGTGCGGGGTCAGCACCGTGGGCGCAGCTCGGGCGGCGAGCGATCCGAGCGCGCCGGCATGCGCGTTGAGCCCGTCGGCGTCGAGCAGCAGCGCCACGTTCGCCTGCGCCGCGACCGCGCGCAGGAAGGCGAACGCCGCGTCGCTGCGCCCGGCGCCGGGACCGAGCACGAGCGCACCGGCGCGCGCGGCCGCCTCGAGCGCGGGATCGACCGCGGCGGGCGACAGCGCGCCGTCGTCGTCGGCCAGCCCGCGCGTCATGACCTCCAGCAGCCGCGTCTCGAAGATCGGCTCCAGCGACGCCGGGACGAGCGCCGTGACGTAGCCGGCGCCCGCGCGCATCGCTGCCTCGGCGGCGAGGCAGGGCGCGCCCGTCAGCCCGCGCGACCCGCCCGCGACGACGACGTGACCCGAGCTGAACTTCGTTGCCGCCGTCTCGCGGCCGGGCACGAGCGCGTGCACGCGCGCCGACAGCAGCCCGACGTCGGCCGTCACCGGCGCACCCGGCGGGATCCCGATCGGGATGACGTGCAGCTCGCCGGTCTGCTGCTTGCCGGGGGCGATCCAGTGCGCGGGCTTGGCCGCCGCGAACGTCACGGTCGTGTGCGCGACCACGGACGCCCGTGCGGCCTCGCCGGTCGAGGCGTCGACGCCACTTGCCACGTCGGCCGCGACGACCGGCGCGTCGAGCGCGGCGAGCGCCTCGATCGCGTCCTTCGCCGCTCCCCGCGGCTCGCCGCTGAAGCCCGTCCCGAAGATCGCGTCGACGACGACGGCGACGCCGTCGAGCGCCGCGCGCGTGAACGGCTCGTGCGCGCCCTCCAGGCGCTCCAGGTTGATCGCGGCGTCGCCGCTGTACTCGCCGGCCTCGGCGAGCAGCAGCACGCGCACCGTGCGGCGCAGCTCGCGCAGCAGCCGCGCGGCGACGAACCCGTCGCCGCCGTTGTTGCCCTTTCCGCACACGATCGCGACCGGCCCGCGCGAGACGGCGCGATCGGTCAGCAGCGCGAGGCCGGCCCCCGCGCGCTCCATGAGGTCAAGCGACGGGATGCCGCGCTCGTCGATCGCCCAGCGATCCATCGCTCGCATCTGCTCGGCGCCGGGCAGCGGGTCGAGCCAGTCGGGAAGCGGCGCGCTCACCGCACGATTGCGACGGCGCCGGCGGTCGACTTGGAGTGCGTCATCGAGATGTCGACCTGCACGCCGCGCTGGGCCAGCGGCCCGTGCAGGGCGACCTGCGTCTGCGCGCCCTCGCCGACGACCTCGATGTCGTGGTGGCTCCAGACCTCCAGCCGCAGCGCCTTGGCGACCGCCTCCTTCGCGCAGAACCGCGCCGCCAGGTGCCGGCCGGGCCGCGCGTGCCGCGCCGCGTACGCACGCTCGGCGTCGGTGAACAGCCGCAGCGCGAGCCCCGGCCGGCGCTCGAGCGCCTGCTCGAGCCGCTCGATCTCCAGCAGGTCGATCCCGACGGACACGCAGCGATGCTTGCACAACCAGCCGAGTGCCTACAGGGCGGGCGAGTGATCTGACGAGCGCACCCGGCGATGCCTGAGCGGGTCGGCCGGCCAGGGACAGTGCGCCAGCACGGACCT
>JAHWJE010000182.1 GCA_019348575.1 Actinomycetota bacterium
TCCGATATGGAATCGTTCTCGCGGAAGGAGTCGTCGCTGAGCGCGCGCACCCGCACGCAGTACGTCTGACCCGGCGAGAACGCCGTCACGCCCGAGGTCACGGCCTCGGCCGACAGCGGCTGGCCTGACCGAGCGTCGAATCCGTTCGGACCGAAGCTCGGCGTGATGCCCACGCCGCCGGGCACGCCGCTTTCGTGCGTGGGAGAAAGCGGCGTCCAAGCGACCGACGACGTCTTGATCGGCCCGCTCGCGTTGCTCCAGCCGCAGCTTCCGCCGCTGAAGGTCGTCCACTGCACGTGATACTGCGCGGCGCCCGGCACCGGGTCCCATGTGATGACCGGTCCCGACGTCACGGTCGCCGCGTTGGCCGCCAGTGGCCCGGCGTAGTCACGCAGGTGCAGCCCAGGCACGGTCGGCGTGACGTTGTCATACGCCTTCTCGAACGTGGGACCGCGATTCCACTGCCCCGGGTTGCCGTCGACGTCGAAGGCACGGACGCGCCAGTGATAGCCACTGCTGCCGGAGAAGTCATTGTTGTTGGGCAGGATTCGCAGCGGTGAGAGCGACGTCCCGATGACCGGGTCCTTGCAGCACACGCGCGAGCCCGCGGCGAAGTCGTCGTCGGGGTTGATCTCGACCTCGTAGCGCGCGGCGCCGGCCACGACGTTCCAGGTCAGCAGCGGGTCGAAGACCTGGGCGGTGTCGTTGAGATCGACGATGTTCGTCGGCGTGGCCGTCGGCCAGGACCAGGTGAACGACGCCACCGGCGAGCGCGTGCCGCGCAGGCCTCCGGCGTCGATCGGCGTGATCGCCCAGTAGTAGCGACCTGCGGGCAGCGTTCCCTGCAGGGCGTACGCGACACCGGGAACCTCGGCGGGCCTGCCGCCGACGGTGTTGACGACCTGCGCGAGCGACGGGTCGGTGGCGATCGTGACGATGTACTTCGTCGCGTACTTCACCGGCGACCAGCGCAGCAGGAGTGGCAGCGACGGCCAACTCACGTTGGTGTCGTTGAGCGGAGCCTGCAGCAGCGGTGCCGAGGTCCAGGCCTTGCGCAGCGAGCGCGACTTGGACCAGCGCCCCACGCGGTCCTTCGCGCTGATCGCGCGGACCCGCCAGAAGTAGTTGCCGTCGGGAACCGTCTTGTCGAGCGTCGCGGCCGTGTTGCGCGTCTGCTGCGATCCCTTCCCGGGGCCGCGGCCGAGCACGATGGAGTTGAACTTCGCATCGTCGGAGAGCTGGAACTCATACTGCGCGGCGCCCTTGATCGCACCCCACGTGAATGTCGGCATCGACTCCACCGTTCCCGAGGCGGCAGGTGCCACCAACGCCGGCGCCCTAAGGGCGGCGTGCGCAGAGCCGCTCGCGGCAAGCCCACCCAGAACAGCTACGAACGTGACGCTCGCGATCTTGATCCTACGCGCTCCCGAACTCACAGAAACAACACCGTCCTTGGGGGTTCAAGCGCGAAACCGCGCCACCTGAGGGTCGCGGTGCAGAGTAGGCACCACCCGGTGCGGTTACTACGGGACCTTGGTCCAGTGGGTCGGGCAGGACCCCGACTCAGCCGGGAGCGATCCCGAGGTACGGCAGGGCGAAGCGCATGATCTCCTGGAACGCCGGGGCCGCGACCTCCGAACCGTAGATCTCACCCTGAGGTTCATCGACCATGACGGTCACGAGCAGCTTCGGCGTTCGGGCGGGCGCGAAGCCAACGAACGAGCCGATGAAGCGCGTCTTGGAGTAGTCGCCGGTGCGGCGGTCGACCTTGTTCGCGGTGCCGGTCTTGCCCGCGAGGGTGTAGCCCTCGATCGCCGCCTGGCTGCCGGTCCCGCCGGCCGCGATCACGCCGGTGAGCATCCCCCGCACTTGCTCCGCGGTCCGCGACGAGATCACGCGCCGCCCGCGCGGCACCGGCGTCGGCGAGCCGTCGACCTCGGCGATGATCCGCGGGGTGCGCATGATCCCGCCGTTGGCGATCGCCGCGTAGGCCGTCGCGAGCTGCAGGGGCGTGACGGACTCGCCCTGCCCGATCGGCAGGTTCCCCATCGACGAGCCCGAGTACTCGCCGTACTTGAGCACCTGACCGGACTCCTCGGCCGGCAGCTCGATGCCGGTCGGCTTGCCGAAGCCGAAGCGTCGCACCCAGCGATCGAAGCGCCGGTCGCCCAGCCGCAACCCGATCTTCACCGTGCCGACGTTGCTCGACTGCGCGAGGATCTGCGTCGTCGTGAGGTCGACGGTCCCGCGCTCGTGCGCCTCCTTGATCTCGCGGTCGGCGACGGTGATCGAGGGCGGCAGGTTGAAGATGTCGTCGGGCGCGACGATCTTCTCCTCCAGCGCGGCCGCGACGGTGAACGCCTTGAACGTCGAGCCGGGCTCGTAGTTGAAGCCGACCGCGCGGTTCTGGGTCGCGTACGAAGGCGCCCCCAGCCGGTCGTTGGCGTCCACGCGCGGCCAGTTGGCGAGCGCGAGGATCGTGTTCGAGTAGGGATCCATGACGAGCGCCGTCGCGCCCTTCGGCCGCCACTTGAGCCCGACCTGCGCCAGGACGTCCTCGACCTTGCCCTGCAGCTCGGCGTCGAGCGTCAGGCGCAGGTCCTTGCCCGGCTGCGCGCGCTCGGTCTCCTGCAGCACGATCGGCTTGCCCAGCGCGTCCTTGACGATCCGCCGCGTGCCGTCGGTGCCGCGCAGGACGCTGTCGCGCCCGTACTCGACGCCCGCCAGGCCGTTGCCGTCCGTGCCGACCCAGCCGAGCACCTGCGACGCCAGCCACTTGCGCGGATAGGAGCGCCGCGACGTCGGGATGAACTGCAGCCCGGGGATCGCGAGCTTCTTGATCTTCGCCGACCGCGTTCCCGGCAGATTCCGCGCGAGATAGACGAACCCGCCCTTCTG
Organism: Actinomycetota bacterium; assembly: GCA_019348575.1. The sequence continues at coordinate 2,899 of JAHWJE010000182.1, forward strand.
CGAGAGCTTCTCCAGCACCCGCGCCTGGCTCTGCCCCAACAGCGGGGCGAGCCGCCGCGCGACCGCAAGCGGCGACTTGACGAGATACGGCGTCACGGCGATGTCGTCCGCGGGCTCGGAGACGGCGAGCTCGACGCCGTTGCGGTCGGTGATCGCCCCGCGGCGCGCCGGGACGTCGACCTGCTCGACCTGCTGCGTGCTGGCGACCGCCTGCAGTGAGGCGCCTCGGACGCCCCCGAGCCAGGTGGTGCGCGCCACCGCGATCGCGAGCAGCGCGAGGAACAGCGCGAACAGCAGTCCGATCCGCCGCTCGGTGAGCCCGGCTATGGGACCGTCACCCCGCCCGCGGGGCTGACCTGTTGCGTCTCGAGCACAGGCGGAGGCGGGGCGCCGGCGGGGACAGCGGCAGGCGCGGCCGCCGGCGCGGGCGCGGCGGGAGCCATTCCCGGCTGTTGGGCTGGTGCCGCCGGAGCGGCCGGTGCAACGGGATGCCCTATCGGCGCTGGCGTCGGCACCGAAGCGGGCGCCGCCACCGGTGCAGAGCCCGCAGCCGCACCGGTGAGAGCGGCTGGCACGTCCGCGATCGCCGCGCCGGCCGGTCCGGCGATCGTGGCGTCGGGGGCACGCATCCGCCGCGCCGCTCTGAGGGCATCGGAGCGCAGGTCGCGCGCGCGCAGGTACGTCACGTCGGCGGGCTCGGGCATCACGTAGCCGCGCGAGCCCGCGAGCGCCTGGATCCGGTCGCCCGAGCTCAGCCGCGAGATCTCCCCGCGCAGCGTCGCGTTGCCGCGCTCGAGCGTCGCGACCGTCTCGACCGCGCGGCCGATGCCGGCGTTGAGCTTCAGCAGCGAGACCTGCATCGCGACGATGCCGATCAGGCTGAAGGCGACGATCACGACCCAGCCGCGGCTTCGCACGAGCCGATCCATCGTGCGGCTGCCCGAGACGTCCATCGCGGCCCCGGCGACGCGCAGCACGACCGAGGCCCCGCCTGCGGCCAGCCGCAGCGGCGGGCGCGACGGCAGCCGGGGCCGCGGCGCCAGCGCAGCGTCGTACATCGCAGCCGCCCGCGCGTCCACCCGCCTGCGCTGGGGATGCAGCGGCCCCGAGACCCGTCGCGCGACCGCGGGCGCGCGGCGTCGCGGCGCGCGCGGAGCGCTGTCACGATCGGCGCGGGCGGCGGCAGAGCGGCTCATCGTTGGTCCTCCCCGAGCTTCGATGCGACGCGCAGACGGGCTGACCGCGAGCGCGGGTTGGCTGCGACCTCACCGGGCGTCGGTGCGATCGCCCGGCGGCTGACGAGCTCCGCCTCTGGCTCGCGCCCGCAGGCGCAGATCGGCAGGTCCGGCGGGCAGATGCAGCCCTGGGCGCGCGCGACGAGGAAGCGCTTCACGCGCCGGTCTTCCAGCGAGTGGAAGGAGATCCCCGCGAAACGGCCGCTTTCGCGCAGCAGCGACCAGGCCAGCGGCAGGGCCGCGTCGAGTTGGCCGAGCTCGTCGTTGACCGCGATACGGAGCGCCTGAAATGCGCGCGTGGCCGGATGGATGCGGCTCCGCTTGGGCCCGAGCGCCTGCGTCACCGCCGCCACCAGGTCATCGGTGCGCTCCAGCGGCGCGCGCTCCCGCCGGCGGGCGACGACACTCGCTAACCGGCGGGCCCGCGGCTCCTCGCCGTATTCGCGGAAGATGCGCGCCAGCTCTGCCTCCGGCAGCTCGTTCAGCAGCTCGGCCGCCGTCGGTCCTTCCCCGGTCTGAGCGTCGAACCGCATGTCCAGTGGCTCGTCCCCCTGG
>JAHWJE010000183.1 GCA_019348575.1 Actinomycetota bacterium
CTCGCCCATGAAATATGTCCCGTAGGCGTGGGCGCACAGGCCCAGGGCGAGCACCTGCGTGCCGACGATCATGAACAGGGCGCCGGCGACCATCGAGTGCAGCTGCCACTCGCGCCCGAACACGGGGATCTGCGCGAGCGAGACCGCCGCGACCAGCAGGCCGAGCACGGCCAGCAGCGCACCCGGGATGACGAACAGGTGCGTCGGCGAGTGGACGAGCAGGAAGCGCAGGTGGCGCCAGCCGTCGCGGAAGCTCGAGAGCTTGGACTCCCCGCCGCGCGGGTGGTACTCGATCGGGAACTCGCGGATGTCGAGCTTCTCCTTCGACGCGCGAATGACCATCTCGGAGGCGAACTCCATCCCCGTCGCCCGCAGGTCCAGCAGGGGCAGGATGTCGCGCCGCAAGCCGCGCATGCCGCAGTGCGCGTCGCGCACCCCGGTCCGGAAGAAGAGGTTGAGCGTGCCGCTGAGCAGCGGGTTGCCGATGTAGCGGTGCATCCAGTGCATCGCGCCCGGCTGGATGTTGTCCATGCGGTCGCCCATCACGAGCTGCGCGCCGTCGCGCAGCTCCTCGACGAAGCGCGGGATGTCCTCGAACGGATAGGTCATGTCCGCGTCGAGCATCACGACGTACTCGCCGCGTGCCGCGGCGAACCCCGCGAGGTAGGCCGAGCCGTAGCCGCGGCGGCGCTCGTGCACGACGCGCGCGCCGGCCGCGGCGGCGAGCTCGGCGCTGCCGTCCTCGGAATCGTTGTCGGCGACGACGACCTCGCCGAGGATGCCGGCGGCGTCGAGCGCCTCGCGCGAGCGGCGCACGCACTGCTCGATGTTCTCGGCCTCGTTGAGGCACGGGATGACGACCGACACCTCGACGACGGCTGCCGCTGTCGTGACTCCTGCGAGCCCTTCTGATGTGCTGTGGATCGAGGCCATGATCGTGTCCGAGCGCGCTGACCGGGCTCGCTCGGAACATAGAAACGCACGCGCGCGAAGAGTGTTGCGCTCGTCGCAACAGCCTAGCGCGACTCCTGCGTCTGAGACCCTGCCTGTCGCGTGCGGATCCTGATCGTCTACGACTGCCTGTTCCCCCACACGATCGGCGGGGCCGAGCGCTGGTATCGCAACCTCGCCGAGCGCCTCGCGCAGGACGGACACGACGTCACGTACCTGACGCTGCGCCAGTGGGAGCGCGGCGCCGCGCCGGCGGTCGCGGGGGTGACGGTGCGCGTCGCCGGCCCGCGGATGGCGCTCTACTGCGGCGGCCGGCGCCGGATCGCGCCGCCGCTCGTGTTCGGCGCGGGCGTGCTGTGGCACCTGCTGCGCCACGGGCGCCGCTACGACGTCGTGCACACGGCGTCGTTTCCGTACTTCTCGCTGCTGGCGGCGGGGCTGCTGCGGCGCGTCCACGGCTACGCGCTCGTCGTCGACTGGCACGAGCTGTGGTCGCGCGAGTACTGGCGCGAGTACCTCGGCCCGATCGGCGGGCGCGTCGGCTGGCTCGTCCAGCTGGGCGGCGTGCGCCTGCGCCAGCGGGCGTTCTGCTTCGCGCGGCTGACGGCGCGGCGGCTCGCGCAGGAGCGCGTGCGCGGCGAGGTGACCGTGCTCGAGGGCGAGTACGCCGGCCCGCTGGCGCCGCGGCCGCCGGCGCAGCCGCGGCCGCGCGTCGTCTTCGCCGGCCGGCACATCCCAGAGAAGCGCGTGCCGGCGATCGTGCCGGCGATCGCGGCGGCGCGCGAGCAGCTGCCCGAGCTCGGCGCGACGATCCTCGGCGACGGCCCCGAGCGCCCGCAGGTGCTCGCGCGGATCGCCGCGCTCGGGCTCGAGGAGGTCGTCGAGGCGCCCGGCTTCGTCTCCGGCGAGGAGGTCGAGGACGCGCTGAGCTCGGCGCTCTGCATGGTGCTGCCGTCCAGCCGCGAGGGCTACGGCATGGTCGTCATCGAGGCCGCCGCGGCAGGGACGCCGAGCGTCGTCGTCGCCGGCCCCGACAACGCCGCCGTCGAGCTCGTGCAGGAGGGCGTCAACGGGACCGTCGCGCCCGACGCCTCGCCGGCGGCGCTGGCGGCGGCGATCCTGCGCGTGCACGCGTCGGGCCCCGCGCTGCGCGATTCGACGCGCGCCTGGTTTGTCGCCAACGCCCGCCGCCTGTCGCTGACCGAGTCGCTGGAGACCGTCGCCGCGGCCTACCGGGAGCGGTCGCCGTGACCCCGCGCGTCAGCGTCCTGATCGGCGCGTTCGACAACGCCTCGACGCTCGAGCGCGCGATCGACGCGATCCTCGCGCAGACCGTCGAGGACCTCGAGCTGCTGCTGATCGACGACGGCTCACGCGACGCGACGCCGCAGCTGATCGCGGCGGCGGAGGCGCGCGACGCGCGCGTCCGCTCGCTGTCGATGGGCCGCAACGTCGGCATCTCGCGCTCGCTCAACGAGGGCCTGCGCGCCGCCCGCGCGCCGCTCGTCGCGGTCCAGGACGCCGACGACTACTCGGCGCCCGAGCGGCTGGAGCGCCAGCTCGCGCTGCTCGACGCGCGCCCCGAGGTCGCCGTCGTGGGGTCGCGGATGCACGAGGTCGACGAGGCCGGCCGGCGGCTCGCGCCGCGCACGTCGTTTCAGGCCGGCGACGTCAACCGCGTCCTGCTGCGCTTCAACCCGATCCCGAACACGTCGAGCGCCTTTCGCCGCGACGTCGCGCTCGGCCTCGGCGGCTACGACCCGCGCTACCGCTACGCGATGGAGTACGACCTCTGGCTGCGGATCGCCGACCGCCACGTCGTCACGGCGCTCGACGAGCCGCTGTCGACACGGGTGATGTCGACGACGAACGTCGCCGCGCGCGCCGACCGCGCGCAGACGGGCGAGGCGCTGGCGATCCGCGCGCGCACGCTGGCCCGGCGGCGCACGCTGCGCGGGGCGAGCGGGCTCGTCGTTCCGACGGTGGCATGGCTGACGCCGGTGGCGCTGAAGCGGGCGCGGCGGCGACTGCTGGGGCAGGCGCCGTAGGGCGTGCTCGTGGCTCGTCCGAGACTCTGACACCATCCGCTGCGTCCGCCCGAGATGCCACACATGATCGCCCGCGAGCGGCGCAGCTCCGTCCTCGCCGTGCTCGTCGTGATCGCCGCCTCGGCGCTGGGCATGACGATCGGCGCCGCCGGCGCCCAGGCGGCGGGTGACGCGCCCTGCCGGCTGTCGGTGCGCGACCAGGAGCCTCCTGGCGGCACCTCGGCCTATGACGTCACGCTCAGCCGCAAGGGCACGTCGTGCGCGACGGCGGTGAAGATCATGAAGGCCTTTCATCGCTGCCGGACCGAGGCCGGCTCCGGCTGCACGAGGACGGTGCTGGCGAGCTGGCGCTGCAGGGGCCGCCGCGACGCCTCGCGCCCGACGTCGCACGGGACCTTCACGTGCAGCTCAGGCGCCCGTCGCGTGCGCAGCGGCTACCGGCAGGAGGCTCGCAGCTGCTTCGGCGCCGCGGCCCGGGATCCGAAGCGCCCGTGCTTCAACCCGACGCGCTCGCTGACGCCACCGCTGGGGGATCCCGACCCGGACATGAGCTGGGTCTGCGATCCCGGCGTCGTGCCCGGCGCCTGCGTGTTCGGAGCGCCGCCGGCGACCGCCGCGGGGCACTTCGCGCTCGTCGGCGACAGCCACACGCAGCACTGGCGCGCCGCGCTGAGCGTCGTCGCCGAGGCCGAGGGCTGGCGCGGATACTCGATCGCGACCGGCGGCTGCTTCTTCTCGGAGGCCGTCGACCGCTTCGACGAGGGCTGCCTGCCGTGGTATCGCGGCGCGCTCGCATGGTTCGACGACCATCCCGAGGTCCGGACGGTCTTCGTCACGCAGAACGCCGACACGCCGGTCGCGGTGCCCGAGGGTCAGACGTCGGACGCGGTCAAGGTCGACGGCTTCCGGCGCGCCTGGCAGAAGCTGCCGCGGAGCGTCAAGCACGTCGTTGTCCTGCGCGACACGACGATCTCCTCGCTGTCGACGTTCGAGTGCCTGCAGCGGGTGACCGCCGCCGCGATGCAGCGCCTCGCCACGGCCTGCCCGCTGTCGCGCTCGGTCGCCGTCAGGGACGACCTCGCCGTGACCGCCGCACGCGAGCTGCGCTCGCCGCGCTACGCGTCGATCGACCTGACCGACTTCATGTGCAGCCGGCGCAACTGCTATCCGGTCGTCGGCGGGACGCTCGTCAACGGCGACATCTGGGGTCACCTCAACACGACCTTCGCCCGTACCCTCGGGCCCTATCTGCTGCGCGAGATCCGGCGGCTCATGGCGCGCTGGTGAGCGCCGCGGCATAGGCCTCGGCGATCCCCGCGAGCATCCGCTCGCGCGTGAACTGCGCCGCCACGCGCTCGCGCGCGGCGTCTGCGAGCACGGCGCGCCGCGCGGGATCGCGTGCCAGCGCGGCGAGCGCCGCCGCGAGCGCCCCGACGTCGCCCGCCGGTACGACGATCCCGGCCTCGCCGACCGCCTCGGGATTGCCCGGGCCGTCGCAGACGACCATCGCGAGGCCATGCCCCATCGCCTCGAGCACCGCGAACGACAGCCCCTCGCGCTCGGAGGGCAGGACGAAGATGTCGGCCGCCGCGAGCAGCCGCTCGGGGTCTCGCCGGAAGCCGAGCGGGCGGATCGCGCCC
>JAHWJE010000184.1 GCA_019348575.1 Actinomycetota bacterium
GGCGGGATGACGATCGGGATTGCGCCGGCGCGGCGGATCGCCTCGGGGTAGGTCAGGTTGAGCGCCAGCTCACGGCCGGCGGGCTCGCTGTGCGGGTCGTGGCGGACGCGTTCCGGCGCGCGCATCTCCGAGGTGCTGAGGCCGATGATCGCGCAGCGCCCGCTGGCGCGGGCAGCGGGCGCGGTCACGAGTGGAAGGGGGATCGACATCTGAGCGGGCGAAGCACGGTTCTCCCTTCCCTGCCCCGCCGGACCAGCCGCCACGCATCCGACCGCGGCTCTCCTGTACGGCGCCGCCCACGGCGAGCTGCGACTGGCACCGAGACGATCGGATCGGCGCGCGAGACGTCGCACGCCGAGGCCCGGCTCAGACCGCTGAGCACTCCTCCTGCTCGGCGACGCGGAACGAGGAGCCACAGCCGCAGGCGGCGACGACGTTGGGGTTGTTGACCTGGAAGCCGGCGCCCTGCAGCGACTCGACGTAGTCGATCACGGAGCCGCGGACGTAGGGCAGGCTGGGCTGGTCGACGTAGACCTTCAGCCCGGCGTACTCGAAGACCTCGTCGCCGTCGCGCCTCTGGTCGAAGGCGAGGTTGTACTGGAAGCCCGAGCAGCCGCCGCCCTTCACGCCCACGCGCAGGCCGGCGTCCGGGTCGCTGGCCCCCTGGGCGGAGAGGAATTCATGGACCTTCTCGGCGCCCTTGTCGGTGATCGTGATCATGTGCGTAGCTCCGGGAGTCGGTTCGGGTGGGCCGTCAAGCGGCCAATACTTCAGGAAGTGTAGCGTCCTTCGGAGACGACTTGGACGGGGTTCGCACTCGCTAGGCTTCGTGTCAGATGCCAAGCGCAGCCGAGCTCAAGAGCCGAATCGAGGCGGCGATCCCCGGTGCCGAGGCCGAGGTGCAGACGCCCGACGAGGTGCACTTCAGCGCACGCGTGCGCGCGAGCGCCTTCGCTGGCCTGTCGCGCGTCCAGCAGCACCGGCTCGTCATGGAGATCTTCGACGGCGAGCTTGGCGGCTCGATCCACGCCCTTGAACTGAAGACGGAGGCCACATGAGCGATACGCAGATCCGCGACCTGATCGCCGAGGCGATCAAGGAGAACGACCTGATCCTCTTCATGAAGGGGACGCCGGACCAGCCCGCCTGCGGCTTCTCGATGCGCACCGTCGCGATGCTGCAGTCGCTCGACGTGCCGTTCGCGGCCGTCGACGTCCTGCCCGACCCGCGCATCCGCCAGGAGCTCTCGGGGCTGTCGAACTGGCCGACGATCCCGCAGCTCTTCCACAACGGCGAGCTGATCGGCGGCTGCGACATCGTCACCGAGATGTACGAGTCGGGCGAGCTTGCGACGGCGCTGGGCGTCGAGGCGCCGGCGGACGCGCCGGCCGCGGCGCCCACGGGAGATCCGGCCCAGGCCGCGCCGATGGGCATCGAGAACCGCCTGCGCTAGCGGATCAGCAGCCGCACCCGCGCCTCGCCGCTGATGCGCAGGCGCGGGTCGCGAAACAGCGGCGCCTCGATGTCGCCCAGCCGCGCGGTCACGCCGTCGAAGCGGGCGAGGCCCTCGAACGCGTCGCGCACCTCCGCGACGGAATCCGGGCCCGGATCGTCGCTGGTCTCCTCCTCCTCGTCCTCGAAGACGAGGCTCAGCTCGCCCTCCCCGGCGGGGTCGCCGCCGCTGTCGGCCGGGGTGCCTTCGAGGCGCAGCGTCCGCAACCCCTTCGGGGCCGCCAGCGGCACGCGCATCCGCACGCTGCGCGTGGTCGTCGCTCCGCTGCCGGTGTGGCGCAGGCGCAGGCGCAGCCGGATCGTGCGCCCGCGGCGAACCCTGAGCGGGCCGCTCGCGCCCCGGATGTACGCTTGGCGCACGCCGCGGCGCACGCGCAGGCCGATCTCGACGGAGGTCGGGTGCAGCGTCCCGAACCTGTAGCTCTCGAGCACCTCGACCGCGCTCGCGACGTCGCCGGCGGCGGCGCCCGCCAGCGCGTTCGGCGTTTCGCCGTCGACCGCGTAGTGCCAGCAGACGCGCAGCGGCTTGCGCAGCTCGCGCAGCGTCGCCCTCACGCACAGCTCGCCGCTCTGGCGTGCCGGCGCGCCGGCGAGGATGGCGGCCGCAGACTCCGCGGCGGCGGCCGCCGCGGTGAGCGCCAGCGGCGAGCCGCCGGCCGGCAGCCCGACGTCCCCCTCGTCGGCGATCTGCGTCACCGAGCTGCGCACCTTGCCCGTGTCGAGGTCCTTCGCGGTGACCCGCAACGGGAAGCTCGGTGGCTTCGCCCCGACCGTGCCGGCGACGCCGTTCGGGCCGTCGGAGCTGACCGTGCCGACGTCGTTGCCGGCCGCGCCGAGCTTGTAGGTCGACAGCTCGGGCGACCCGATCGGGTTGTTGACGACCGTGTGGACGTATGCGTCCTGCAGGAACAGCGCGCGGCGCCCGGCGCCGTCGAGCTCGTGGCCGTAGATCCAGACGCTCGTGCCGTCGGCGTAGGCGACGGTGCCGAGCGCGCTCAGCGCGATGTCGCCCGAGGTCAGGCCGACGGAGACCGCGGCGCCGGGGACGAGCGGCTGCGGCGGGAACTCTGCGCGCGTGGTGGCGGGCGACGCGATCAGGACGCGTCCGGCCCTGCGCGCCGCCCGGACGAAGCTGCGCGCCAGCGACGGGCGCAGCCCGGCGATCGTCAACGGCGCCGCGAGGCTGCGCGCGCCGATGATCGTGCTCCCTCGCCGGGCCGGCGAGCGCGTCGCGGCGGGCGGCAGCACGGGCTGCGCGAGGATCGCCTCGATCGGCGTTGCGAGCCCCGTGCGCCCGCCGTACTCGCCGATGGCCTCGGAGATCGCGCCGATGTTGCGCCCGACGCCGTCGGCGCCGGGACATATGACCGGCGAGCCCGAGAACCCCGGGCCCAGACCCGTCGCGTCGACGGCCGGGCCCGAGACCCGTACGACGATTCGCGCCGCGGGTCCGCGACGGCGGTCGATGACGTCGACGACCTCGACCTCGAACGGGGTGATGTCGAGGCCGCGCACGACGGTCAGCCCGGTGCAGCGCAGCCCCGGCTGCACCTCCGCCAGCGGCATGATCGTCGAGGTCGGCCCCGCGACGATGAACGGGATCCCCGCCGCGCGCGCCGCGAGCGCGTGCGCGTAGGTGCCCACCTTGTTCGCCGTGTCGCCGTTGGCAGCGACCCGGTCGCAGCCGACGATCACGGCGTCGACCTCGCCGCGGCGCATGAGCCCCGCGGCGGCGCCGTCGACGAGCAGCTCGTGCGCGACGCCCGCGCGCCGCAGCTCCCAGATCGTCAGCCGCGCGCCCTGCAGCAGCGGCCGCGTCTCGCAGGCGAGCACGGTCACGCCGTCGTCGCGCCCGGCGAGCTCGAGCGCGACGGCCAGCGCCGAGCCCGTCCCGCCGCAGGCCAGCGCGCCCGTGTTGCAGTGCGTCAGGATCCGCCGCGAGCCGGCCAGCAGCTCGGCGCCGGCGAGCGCGATCGCGAGGCTCGCGGCGTCCTCGCCCGCGTGGATCGCCTCGGCCTCGGCGCGCGCGGTGGCCGCGCGCTGCGCGGGAGCCACGGCGAGCGCGGCGGCCTGCACCCGGTCGACGGCCCAGGCGAGGTTGACCGCGGTCGGCCGCGTCGCGGCGAGCAACTCCGCGGCGCGCATGAAGCCGGCGTCGGGGGCGAGCGCGAGCGCGTATGCCGCGGCGATGCCGATCGCGGGCGCGCCGCGGACGGCCAGCCGCCGGATCGCGTCGGCGACCTCGTCGACCTCGATCCACGTCGCGCGCGGCAGGTCGTTCCAGCGCCGGCCAGCGGCCGAGTACGAGACCGTCCACTCGGCAGCCAGCGTCAGGCCGTCGGCTGACTCCAGCAGCCGCTTCACGGTCACGTCGAGGTTCTCGCGCGCGAGGACCCAGTCCTTGAGGTACGCCTGGATGAGCAGGTTCGTCTCGTGCGGCGGGTTCTGCGGCTCGAGCCAGACGGCGTCAGGCGTGAACAGGTCGACCATCGCGTCGGCGTCCGCGCGCTCGATGGCAGCGCAGTACGCCTCCCACAGTTCCCTGGCCCGCCCCATGATTCCTCCTTGACGCCCGTGTCGCGCGTCACGATACCGGCGGCATGCCGGCGCACGCGAGACGGCCGTGGACCGCCGGCGTCGACTACAGGTACTGCCCGGTGCTGTGCGTCGGCTCCACCTGTGGCGCGCCGGTCACACCACCGCCCTGTGGCAACCCGCGCTGGCGCATCTGCTCGAACTGCGCGCGCGCCTGGAGTTGCTGGTTGAACAGCGTGACCTGGATCCCCTGGAACAGCCCCTCGAGCCAACCCACGAGCTGGGCCTGTCCGATCAGGATCTCCGACTCCGTCGGGGTCGAGTCCGAGAACGGGAGACTCAGCTCCTTGAGTTCTTCCTGAAGGTCCGGCGAGAGCACCTCGCAGAGCTCCTGCAGCGCGCGCTCGTGGAGCTGGCGCAGCATGGCGCGACCGGCGTCGTCGGGTGAGGCACGTCGCACCTCCTCCTGGAGTTCGCGCAGCATCACGGCAATGCGCATGAGCTTGCCGGGCTGCGTGATGCCGTT
>JAHWJE010000185.1 GCA_019348575.1 Actinomycetota bacterium
AGTGGCGCGGCGAACGCAAGGAGAACGGCTGCACCGCCGGCGTAGGAAGCGTCACGAACGAGAAAGCTAAACCAGCTTCTCGGCTGCCAGCGCACGAGCCCGAAGAACACCGTCGCCGCGACCATCGAGATCAGCCCGGCGACCAAGAGACTGCGCAACCGGTCGACGAACCAGGCCACAGCGCCCTGCGTCGAGAGCCCCCAGTCGTGCTGGACGACGTAACCGCGTACGTAGCCAAGGGGCAGCTGAGCCGCCCAAGCGACGAGCGCGACGACGGCCGCAGCCACCAGCGCGCCCAGCAGGAACGCCAGAAACGCGACCTGGTACAGCGCCAGCTCGACCCTGAGGACCTCGTCCGACGGATCGAACGGGTTGAGGCTCAGGTGGACGCTGTGATCGTTGGCGACGGCCAGCAGCGCCAGCGCGACACCGCCGCGCAGCCCACCCCAGACGAGGACAGCCTCATTGCGCCAGCCCAGCCGCGGGACATGGGCCAGTCGCTCCAGCAGCCAGACCAGCGGCACCACGGCCAGGGCACGCGCGACCAGGACGACGACGGCGGCCAGCGCGATCGGGCCGAGATGCTCGACCAGCTGTTCGGGGCCGATGACCAGGCCAATGAGCAGGAAAAGCAGCGCGTTGGCGACGTAGTCCAGCGCATCCCACATCTGCTCCCACATCTCGCGCACCTCTGCCGAGGCCCGGCTGGGCGCGAGGCCGGCCAACACCAGTCCGGCTGCCGCGGTGGCCATGACCCCGGAGAACCCGAGGGCTTCCCACTCCAATGAGGGTGCACCCGCCGGCACGCTCCTGACCAAGGTGTTCAAGGGCAGCGACCCGTCGAGCATCGCCTGGTTTCGCGAGCGCGAGCTGTCGAGCGTCGACAACCTCGACGAGCCGGCCGGCCGGGCGGCGCTCGTCTTCGTGCTCGCCGGCAGCCAGGGCGCCTACGGGCGCGACGACAGCGCGCAGGCGCTGCTGCCGCCGGTCGTCCGGCGCGCACGCTGAGCGCGATCGTCGCCGTCGCAGAAGCGCGCGGCCCGACCGGCGCGCGCTTCGTCCGGGCACCCCGCTAGGTTCCCGTCCCGGTGCAAGCACTGCCGTTCGTCTTCTCGCTGCTGGTCGCCGGGGCGCTCACGCCGCTGGCCCTCGCCCGGCTCGCCGAGGCGGGCGCCATGCGCGAGAACTACCGCGGGCGCGCGCTGCCGGTCCCGATCGGCATCGTCGTCGTCCCCGCGGCGCTGATCGCGCTGATCCCGGTGATGCTGCTCGCGCGCCTGACCGACCTCGACGTCTTTCCGGACAACCTCGGCTTCGCGATCGTGTTCGTGCCGGGGATCGCGCTGCTGGGCCTGATCGACGACGCGCTGGCGCGCGAGGGCCGTGGCTGGCGCGGGCACGGCAGGGACGTCGCCGGCGGCACGCTGTCGACCGGCCTGCTGAAGGCCGGCGGCACGCTCGGGCTGGCGCTGCTCGTGGCCTCGTCGCTGCCGGGGTCCGACGCCGAGTTCCTGCTCGCGACAGCCGTCCTCGTGCTCGCGACGAACGCGTTCAACCTGCTCGACCTGCGACCCGGTCGCAGCGTCAAGGCCTACGTCCTGCTCGGCATCGGCCTCACGCTGGCCACGCAGAACACCGCCGCGCTCGCGGGCCTGGGCATCTTCACCGCCCCCGTGCTCGTCGCGGGCTGGTTCGATCTGCGCGAGAAGGCGATGCTCGGCGACACGGGCTCGAACGCGATCGGCGCCCTCGCCGGCCTGTGGATCGTCCTCACGCTGGACACGAGCGGCCAGGTCATCGCGCTCCTGATCCTCCTGGCGCTGAACCTTTTCGGGGAATTTCGATCAATCTCCAAGGTGATCGAGAAGGTTCCGGGACTTCGGCACCTAGACTCGCTCGGGAGGCCCACATGAGCATGGCGACGCCACAGCAGCGCAGGACCCGCTTCATCTTCATCACCGGCGGCGTCGTCTCGTCGCTCGGCAAGGGCATCGCGGCGGCGTCGATCGGGCGCCTGCTCGTGGCGCGCGGCCTGTCGGTCGGGCTGCAGAAGTTCGACCCGTACATCAACGTCGACCCCGGCACGATGTCGCCCTACCAGCACGGCGAGGTCTTCGTGACGGAGGATGGGGCGGAGACCGACCTCGACCTCGGGCACTACGAGCGCTACACGGATTCGAACACCTCGCGCGCGTCGAACGTGACCGCCGGCGGGATCTACAACGCCGTCATCCGGCGCGAGCGCCGCGGCGACTACCTCGGCGGCACCGTCCAGGTCGTCCCGCACATCACCGACGAGATCAAGCAGCGCGTCAGGCTGCTGGCCGAGACGCAGGACGCCGACATCGTCATCACCGAGATCGGCGGCACGGTCGGCGACATCGAGTCGCTGCCGTTCCTCGAGGCGATCCGCCAGTTCCAGGTCGACGTCGGCCGGCGCGACTGCATGTTCATCCACCTGACGCTCGTGCCCTACATCGGCCACGCCGGCGAGCTGAAGACCAAGCCGACGCAGCACTCGGTCAACGAGCTGCGCCGGATCGGCATCCAGCCCGACATGCTGCTGTGCCGCTCGGAGTCCGAGCTCGGGCACGAGATCCGCAAGAAGATCGCGCTCTTCGCCTCGCTGCCGGTCGGCGCGGTCGTCAGCGCGAAGGACGTCGACAACATCTACAAGGTGCCGCTGTGGTTCGCCGGCGAGGGCGTCGACGACTTCATCTGCGATCACTTCGTGATCGACGCGCCGCCCGCGGACCTCTCGGAGTGGGCGGAGATCACGCGCCGCGCGACCGAGGCCTCGGACACGGTGAAGATCGCGCTGGTCGGCAAGTACGTCGCGCTGCAGGACGCCTACCTGTCGGTCTCAGAGGCGCTGCGCCATTCGGGCTTCCACCACGATTGTCGCGTGGAGCTCGACTGGGTCGACTCCGAGGCGCTCGACAGCGACGCCGCCACGCTCGAGCGGCTGGGCGCGGCTGACGGGATCCTGATCCCGGGCGGCTTCGGGGGACGCGGGATCGAAGGCAAGATCCGCGCCGCCCGCGTCGCGCGCGAGCAGCGCATCCCGTACCTCGGCGTCTGCCTGGGCATGCAGATCGCGGTCATGGAGTTCGCCCGCCACGTCGCCGGCCTCGACGGCGCCAACTCGACCGAGTTCGACCCCGAGACGCCGCACCCGGTGATCGACCTGCTGCCCGAGCAGAAGGAGGTCTCCGACCTCGGCGGGACGATGCGCCTGGGCGCCGACCCGGTGAAGATCCACCCCGACACGCGCGCCCGGGAGCTCTACGGCGAGGCCGTCATCTACGAGCGCCACCGCCATCGCTACGAGGTCAACCTCTTCCTGCGCAAGCGCCTGGAGGCCGCCGGACTGGTCGTCAGCGGCACCTCCCCCGACGAGCGCCTCGTCGAGATGATCGAGCTCGACGACCACGCGTTCTTCGTCGCCTCGCAGTTCCATCCCGAGTTCAAGTCGCGCCCCGAGCGTCCGGCTCCGCTGTTTCGCGACTTCATCGGCGCCGCGCTCGAGCGCGCGCGCGAGCACGCGCCCGCGCCGGCCGAGTACCGGGCCGCACGCGCGTAGCCGCCGGGCCCGCACGCACGGGCGCCGCTCGCGGCCATTGCACCGCTCGCGCCACTTCCCGGTTCTGTCGGACGGTTGACGGGTACCCGAGGGAGCAATGGAAGGCGGAGTCACAGTCATCCTCACGCTGATGATCGTGTTCGGCATGATCGTCGGAGGTGTGGCGCTGTTCGGCGCGGGCGGCTACGTCGAGCGGCGCAGGCGCCAGAAGGCGGGCGAGCAGGACGCGGGGCGTCCGACCCATACCGTCGTGGAGAACGAGACGCGCGACGTCGAGTTCCCGCGCGACCCCTCCACCAGCCCGCGTCCGAACGAGTAGCGCCGCGGCGCGCGGCGCCTGTGTGCGGGGCGTCAGACTGACGGCATGCGTCCCGCCTCCGACGTCGAGCGCCGCCGCCTCGAGGGCGCGCTCGTGCAAGCGGGCAAGCGCGCCTTCGTGCGCTTCCGACCCTCTTGACGCGTGTGCCGGCCTTGCTACACTCCGCCGGCCCGCCGAACAGGACGGGCAGGGGAGAGCAGGAACGCCCCGGACGACAGGATCGCCGCGAACACGTGGATCTTGATCCAGTACGAGTCGAGCGCCGGGACGAGCGGGCCGGCGGCGGTGTAGAGCACCGTGCCGGCGAGCCCGAGGTAGAGCACCACCGGGACCATCACGAAGGCGCCGAGGCTGCGCTCGACCCTGCCGGTGAGCACCAGCACCAGGAAGGTCACGACGCCGGTGAGGGCCACGCACGAGGAGAACTCGTACATGTTCCCCCACGGCACCCGCCCGGCCGCCAGGCCGCGCGTCACCACCGAGCCGCTGTGCACGACCGCTCCGACGACCGTCAGCAGCATCCCGAGCTGGCCGGCGCGGCTGTTGACGGTGCGGGTCGGAGCCGCAGCCGGAGCGGCCGGTGCGGCGCCTCCGGCCATCACCCGCGTGCGCTCGGCGGCGGCTGTGCGGGCCGAGGCGCGCGCCTGTGCAGCGTCG
>JAHWJE010000186.1 GCA_019348575.1 Actinomycetota bacterium
TCCACTTCGTCCAGGCGGGTCGCTCAGGCCTGTCGGCGAACCAGCGTCAGCCGCACGCGCCGGCAGTCCGCGGCGATCCGCGAGAAGGCGATCGGCTCGTGCGCCGTCGAGAAGACGACCTCGCGCAGCTCGGCGTACGGCGTGCCTGGCGCGAGCCGCAGATGGGGCGGCGCGTGCTCCGTCGCGACGCTCGGCACGATCTCGACGCGCGAGTGGTCGACCGTCGCGCTCGTGCAGCGGGCGATGAAGCTGAACGTCGTGTCGGCGTCGGCGACCTCGTCTGGATCGGTCAGCAGCCGCTGCACGGCGAGGTAGTCGACGACGACGATCACCGGGACGCCGTCGGCGTGCAGCAGCCGCCCGGCGACGAGGCAGCGCTCGGCGGGCGCGAGCTTCAGCGCCTCCGCCACCGCTGCGGTCGCGGGCTCGACGCGACGCGGCAGCTGATCGACCGACGCCGTGTAACCGGACTCCTCGATCAGCTCGCGAAAGGACACAAGCCGGTTGAGCGGCAGGTTGCCGCGCAGCATGTGCTCGTTGATGACCGTGCCGTGGCGCCGGCGGCGCGACACGATGCCGTCCTCGGCCAGCGTCTGCAGGGCGCCCCGGACGGTCGCCCGGCTGACGCCGAGGTCGCGCGCGAGCTCGGCCTCGGGCGGGAGGCGGCCCGCCGGGAAGGCGCCCGCTCGCATCTCGGCCAGCAGGCGGTCGCGGACGGCGTGCGCGAGGTTCGCACCGCGCGCCGGATCGCCGGTCACGGCTGCCCGCCGGCCACGAGCCGGCGTCCGAGCGCGTCGACGTCGCCGGCGCCGAGCACGAGGCACAGGTCACCGTCGCGCAGCATCGCGCGCAGCAGCCGCTCGGCGGCATCGAAGTCCGGTGCCCACGCGACCGGCCGCCCGCGCGCGGCGTCGGCGGCGTGCTCGGCGATCAGCAGGCCGCTCACGCCCGGGAAGTCCGCGCCGCGCTCGCGCGACGGGTAGACGTCGAGCACGACGGCGGCGTCGGCCTGCGCGAGCGCGGCGCCGAACTCGCGCGCGAGCAATGCCGTGCGCGAGTAGAGGTGCGGCTGGAAGACCGCGACGACGCGCCGGTGGCCGAGCGTGCGGGCCGCGGTGAGCGTCGCGCGCAGCTCGGTCGGGTGGTGGGCGTAGTCGTCGACGACGAGGGCGCCCGACGGCGTCCTGCCGAGGCGCTCGAAGCGCCGCGCTGCGCCGCGAAAGTCGGCGAGCGCGCCGGCGAGCTGGGTCGGCGCAGCGCCGGCGATCGTGCACGCGGTCAGCGCGGCGGCGGCGTTGGCGACGTTGTGCGCGCCGGGCACGGCCAGGCTGACGACCTGCCCGGCCCACACGAAGCGCGAGCCGCCCGCGCTGAGCTGGACGTCCGACGCGCCGGAGAACGCGGCCTCGACGATCCCGACGCGGTCGAGGAATGCCTCGGCCTCGGGCACGTCGGCGACGACGCGGCGCAGGGCGTTGCGAAGAAACTCGCCGAACGCCTGCTCGAGCTCGACATGCGATGCGTAGGTCGCGTGGTGGTCGAGCTCGATGTTCGTGACGACGCCGATCTCCGGCGAGAGCTCGAGAAACGAGCGATCGGATTCGTCGGCCTCCACGACGAGCCACTCGCCTGCGCCGTAGGCCGCGTTCGTGGGCGGGGCGGGCGGGTCGGAGCTCCCCGGCGGGCGCAGCCGGCCTCCGATCACGAACGTCGGCTCCCAGCCCAACGACAGCAGCGCGTGCGCCGCCATCGACGCCGTCGTCGTCTTGCCGTGCGTGCCGGAGATCGCGATCGTGCGCCGCATGCGGCTCAGCTCGCCGAGCAGCGCGCCGCGATGGATCTCGCGCAGCGCGCGCTCGCGGCCCGCCGCCCGCTCGGGGTTGTCGGAGCCGATCGCCGTCGAGACGACGAGCTCGACGTCGTCGCCGGCCGGCACGTTCGCGGCGTCGTGACCGATCCGCGCGTCGATTCCTGCCTCGCGCACCCGCTCGAGGTAGGGCGACGGGGCATGATCGGAGCCCGTGACGGTCGCGCCGAGGGCGGCCGCGATCAGCGCCAGGCCACTCATCCCGGCGCCGCCGATGCCGACGAAGTGCAGCCGCCGTCCCTGGCCCATACGCTCATACCGCGGATCCTCTCGCAGCCGCGACGAGTTCGCGAGCGATCTCCGCGGCGGCGTCCGGCCGCGCGAGCGCGGCCGACGCGCTCGCCAACGCCGCAAGGCGCGACGGGTCGCCGAGCAGCGCGCCGACCTCGGCGCCGAGGCGCGCCGCGGTCAGCTCGCCGTCGGGCACGACGACAGCGGCGCCGGCGGCTTCCATCCAGCGGGCGTTGGCGGTCTGATGGTCGGCGCTCGCGTGCGGGTAGGGCACGAGGATCGCCGGCTTGCCCGCCGCCGCGATCTCGAAGATCGACCCGCCCGCGCGCGCGACGCAGAGATCGCAGGCCGCAAGCGCCTCGCCGAAGCGGTCGATGTAGGGGCGCAGGTCGTAGCGTTCTGCGTCGACGCGCGACGCGAGGGCATCGTAATCGCGCGTCCCGGCCGCGTGCAGGACGCGAAACGGCGCGGCGCGGAACGCCTCGACGGCTGCCTCGTTGATCGTGCGCGCCCCGAGCGAGCCGCCGAACACGAGCACGCACTGCTCGTCCTCGTGCAGATCGAAGCGCGCGCGTGCGGCGGCGACGTCGGTCGCCGGTGCAGGCACGGGTCGTCCGGTGACGCGGTAGCGCGGCCCGTCGCGCCCCTCGATCGGGAAGGCCAGGCAGACGCGCCGCGCGCGCGGGGCGAGCAGGCGGTTCGTGATGCCGAGGTGGCTGTCGGCCTCGGTCAGCACGAGCGGGATGCGGCGGGCGAGCGCCGCCAGCCCGACCGGGCCCGCGACGTAGCCGCCGCCGCCGAGCACCGCCGCCGGGCGCAGCTCGCCGAGGATGGCGCTCGCCACGTGCACCGCGGCTGCCGCACGCAGCGCCGCGCGCGCCGCGCGCAGCGCGTTCGTGCGGCTCAGCCCCTCGACGCTGATCGTGCGCAGCTCGTAGCCGTCGGCGGGAACGAGCTCGGCCTCCGCTCGCTCGCCGCCGAC
Source organism: Actinomycetota bacterium (assembly GCA_019348575.1). Next base: position 3,081 of record JAHWJE010000186.1, read on the forward strand.
GAAGACGACGTCAGCGCCCGCCGACCTCAGCCGCTCGGCCACCGCCAGCGCCGGCACGACGTGTCCGGCCGTCCCGCCCGCCGCGATCAGCACCCTCAGCACCGCGTGATCCTCGCGCATCGCGACGACCGGCCGGGTCAGCGGGCAGCGCGACCAGATGGCTCGTGCTGCGCGCGGCGATGTTCAGCAGCAGGCCCATCGTCGCCAGCAGGACCAGCAGCGAGCTCGAGCCCGACGAGATGAACGGCAGCGGCACGCCGGTCAGCGGAGCGAGGCCGAGTACGGCGAAGACGTTCAGCAGCGCCTGGCACATGATCAGCGCCGTCAGGCCGGCGGCGAGCAGCTGCGCGTAGCGGGTCGCGGCCGTCTTGGCCGTGCGCAGCCCGGCGTAGGCGATCAGGCCGTAGAGGAAGAGCAGACCGCAGATGCCCGCGATCCCGAGCTCCTCGCCGATGACGGCGAGGATGAAGTCCGTGTGCGCCTCGGGCAGGTAGAAGACCTTCTGCACGGACTCGCCGAGGCCGACGCCGAAGAAGCCGCCCGAGCCGAGCGCGATCTGGCCCTGGACGGATTGGAAGCCGACCGAGTCGGCGTGCGCCCACGGGTTGACGAAGGCCGTCAGCCGTGCCGCGCGATAGGGCTCGATCACGATGAAGAGCATCACGAGGACCGCGCCGATCGCGGCGATCTTGGCCAGCAGCCCCAACGGGATGCCGGCGACGAGCAGCAGCGCGCCGAGCGTGAAGGCGATGACGAGCGCCGTGCCGAGGTCCGGCTGCGAGGCGACGAGCAGCATCGCGGCACCGGCGACGAGCAGCAGCGGGCCGGTGACGCCCCTGACGGTCTGCAGTCGCGCGGGCGTGGTGGCGAGCAGCCCCGCCGCGTAGAGCACGAGCGCGAGCTTCATGAGCTCGGACGGCTGGAACTGCAGCGGCCCGGCGCCGAGCCAGCGGCGCGCGCCGTTGACCTCGATGCCGATCCCGGGGATCTTCACGGCGATCAGCAGCACGAACGAGAAGCCCAGCAGCGCGGGCGTGAGACGCGGCAGCAGCTCGAGGCCGCCGCGCGCGAGCAGCTGCATGACGACGAGGCCGACGGCGCCGAAGCCGACGTACTTGACGAGATACAGCGTCCCGTCGCCCTGCCCCTCCAGCAGCGTGCGCGCCGACGAGGCGCTGTACACCATGACCGCGCCGGCCGCGAGCAGGCACAGCGTCGCGGTGAAGAGGATGTTGTACTCGACCGGCTTGGGCGGGCGCCGGGACTTCGGTACGGCGCGGGCACTCGTCGGCCTGGCGGCGGCGGCCATCCGACGCCCCTTCGACACGCCCGCGGCGATTCCTCGTGCAGCGACCCGTCAGCCGAGCAGGAACTCGCGCCCCGGCGCCTCGCCCGCGCCGTCGCGCCGAGCATCGCGCCGGAGGGCGGCCCGGCGCGGTTCACGCGCAAGTGCGAGCGT
>JAHWJE010000187.1 GCA_019348575.1 Actinomycetota bacterium
CGATCTCGACATCGAGGAGCGACGCCCCGGCGAAGCGCTCGGCGACGGTGAAGTGGGTGACCGCCGGCCGTCCCGTGCGGATCACGGCCATCCGTTGCCGCTGCGCCGGGTCCCGCCCGATTGGCGCGTCGATCGTCCCCTCGTCGGGTTCGACAAACCCGGTGGAGAGGGCGACGTAGCCCTTGCGAACGGTTCGTCCCTCCCATTGGGCCACCAGGGAGGCACGAGCCCGGTCGGTCTTGGCGACGGCGATCAGCCCCGAGGTGTCCTTGTCGAGCCGGTGGACAAGCTTTGTCCGGGCGCCGCTGTCGTCCTCAAGCCCGTCGAGCAGCCGGTCGAGGTGATGGTGCGTCTTCGTCCCGCCCTGCGTCGCCAGGCCTGGCGGCTTGTTGAGAACGAATCTGTGCGAGTCATTGTGAATTACCATATCCCGGACCAGCTCGACCTCTTCCGGGCTGAGAAGTTCGCGCTTGCGCTCCGGCCGCGGCGCGCGCGGGGCCAGCGATTCGGCCGGCGGCATCAGCTCGGGAACGACGGTTGGCAGCACCCCCTCCGCCTCCTCGGCGGGCAGCTCGTCGCCCGGCGCCTCGTCGGCTGCCCTCGTGCTGTCGCGCGAGCGCGGGGCGGTGCTCGACGACGTCGCCGCCGGCCCGTCGCGCGCGCTCGCGCTGACCTACGCCGCGCCCCGGCCGACGCGCGCGAACCCGCTGACGGTCGCGACGTTCGCCGCGCTCCGGCGCGGCGGTCGCAGCTTCGAGCACGATCGGCTGACGCCGCGCGGCTTCGCCGCCAGGCGCGGCAGCCGGATCGCGTTTCATCCGCTGACCGGCGCGCCGGTCGTCGCGCTGCCGTTCCTGATCGGCCTCGACGTCGCGGTCGGCGCAGCCGTCGGGCCCGCGGCGCCGGCCGCCGCACGGTGACCGTCGCCGAGCTGCTGTTCCGGCCGGCCGACGAGCTGGCCGCGCTCGTGCGCCGCGGCGAGCTGTCGGCGCTGGCGCTCGTCGACGCGGCGCTCGAGCGCAGCGCGGCGCTGCAGCCGCAGATCAACGCCTTCGTCGACATCGACGCCGACGCCGCGCGGCAAGCCGCCGCCGCGATCGGCGCGGGCGACGAGCGTCCGTTCGCGGGCGTGCCGATCGCGATCAAGAACAACCGCGCCGTCGCCGGCCGGCGGCTGACGCTCGGCGCCGGCCTGATGGGCGACCACACGCCCGGCTACGACCACAACGTCACGCGTCGCCTGCGCGCAGCCGGCTTCGTGATCGTCGGGACGACGACCCTGCCGGAGTGGGGGATCCTGCCCGTCACCGAGGGCCGGCGGCTGGGGCCGACGCGCAACCCGTGGGATCGCGAGCGCACGCCGGGCGGATCCTCGGGCGGCTCGGCGGCGGCGGTCGCGGCCGGGATGGTCCCGCTCGCGCACGGCAACGACGGCGGCGGCTCGCTGCGGATCCCGGCGGCCTGCTGCGGACTCGTCGGCCTCAAGCCCCAGCGGGGGCGCATCTCGCTCGCGCCGGAGGCCGGCGAGCAGTTCCTCGTCCAGGACGGCGTGCTGACCCGCACCGTGCGCGAGACCGCGCTGCTGCTCGACGTGCTGGCGGGACCCGAGCCGGGCGACGCGTCGTGGGCGCCACCGCCGGCCGAGCCGTTCGCGCGCTCGGCGCAGCGCGCGCCGGGGCGGTTGCGGATCGGCCTGACGACGCTCATGCCGCTGCTCGAGGCGCGGCTGCATCCGGCCTGCGAGCGCGCGGCCCACGACGCGGCGGCGCTGCTGGAGACGCTCGGCCACGAGGTCGAGCAGGTCCAGCCGCCGTGGCACCGGCCGGGGCTGCTGGAGCTCTTCACGCACGCCTTCGGCCCCGCGATCTGCTCGTCGATCGCGGCCGCGGGGCTGCTCGCCGGGCGCGAGCCGCGCGAACAGGACATGGAGCCGCTGAGCTGGGAGCTGTGGCAGACGACGAAGCGGATCGACGCCGTCCAGGCCGAGCTCGGGCGCTCCGCGCTGCAGGCCTTCGCGCGCTCGATCACGCGCTGGGCGCGGCCCTACGACGCGCTGTTGACGCCCGCCCTCGCCCAGCCGCCGCTGCCGCTCGGGACCCTCGACCCGTGCGCGCCCGACCCCGCCGGCACGTTCGAGCGCTCGGGCCACTTCACGCCGTACACGGCGATCTCGAACGTCACCGGCTCGCCCGCGATCTCGCTGCCGCTGTACGCCGGCGACGACGGCCTGCCGCTCGCCGTGCAGCTCATCGGGCGTCCGGCGCAGGAGGGCGCGCTGCTCGCGCTCGCGGCACAGGTCGAGGCCGCCGCCCCCTGGGCGCAGCGGCGCCCGGCGCTGCTCGCCGCCTGATGCGGGCTACGCCCCGAGGACCGCTCCCATCGCCTGCGGCGTCACGCCGAGGCGCTCGGCGTCCGCCGTCCCGCGCTCGGAGAGCATCGAGACCTCGAGCAGCTCGGCCTCGTCCCAGGTCGCCGGCGAGCGCGACTTCATCAGCGCCTCGACGACGCGCAGGCCGCGGCTGACGAGCGGCGTCGGCACGTTGACGATCGGCCGCGGGCGCCCCGCCGCGCGCAGCACGAGCTCGACGATCTGCTCGTGCGAGAGCGTCTGCGGCCCGGCCAGCTCGAAGCGCTCGTGGCCGTTGGCCGAGCCGAGCGCGCCCGGCCTGGCCGACAGCGCCGCCATCACGCAGTCGGCGACGTCCTCGGCCCAGATCGGCTGGTAGAGCGCCTGCCCGCGGCCGCTGACCGGCATCACGGGCAGCAGCAGCGCGATGCGCTCGAGCAGGGTCATGAACATGTCGCCCGGCGCGTAGATCATCGACGGCGCGAAGACCGTGTGGCGCACGTCGGACGCGAGCACGGCGCCTTCGGCGAGCGCCTTCGCGCGCAGGAAGCGCGTCCGGTCGTGGCGCGCCGCTCCGAGCGAGCTCATGAAGACGAAATGCTGGACGCCGGCGCGCTCGGCAGCGCGCACCATGCGCCAGGTCGCGATCCCGTTGAGCTCCTCGATCGAGCCGGCGGGCTGATCGCGGATCGCGGCGGCGAGGTGCACGACGGTCCTCACGCCGCGCATCGCGTTGCGAAACGACGGTGGATCGGCCAGATCGCCGAGCGCGATCTGGACGCGCACGCGATCCGATCCGAGCCCGCGCGGGTCGCGCACGAGGCAGCGGACCGGGTCTCCGGACGCCGTCAGGCGCCGCAACAGCGCGCGTCCGACGGAGCCCGTGGCGCCGGTCAGCAGGAGCACGCCTGGATACTATGTTCGGCTCGGCCGAACCCGACCAAGCGAAGGAACGAAACTCTTCATGGCCTACGTCATCGCGGAGCCCTGCATCGGCACGAAGGACAACTCCTGCGTCGAGGTATGTCCCGTCGACTGCATCCATCCGACGACCGACGAGCCCGACTACGACAAGGTCGAGATGCTCTACATCGACCCGGAGGAGTGCATCGACTGCGACGCCTGCGTCGAGGCCTGCCCGGTCGATGCGTGCTTCGCGGAGGATCAGCTCCCGGACGAGTGGGCGCACTTCACGCAGATCAACGCCGACTACTTCAAGCAGCAGGTGTAGCTCGGCCGGCGCGCCGGCGCGCTCCCGGCGCGAGACGGCGAACGCGGGCCAATCTCGCTAATCTCGCTCGTGAATAGCCCATTTACGAGGAGGCATGATCGGATGAGCGTCACCGACGAACTGATCGAGAACGCCAAGAGCTACGCGGCGAGCTTCGACAAGGGCGACCTGCCGATGCCCCCGGCTCGCAAGATCGCGGTCGTCGCCTGTATGGACGCCCGCCTGAACCCGTACGGGCTGCTCGGCCTGTCGGAGGGCGACGCCCATGTGATCCGCAACGCCGGCGGCGTCATCACCGACGACGAGATCCGCTCGCTGGCGATCTCGCAGCGGCTGCTCGGCACCGAGGAGATCGTCCTGATCCATCACACCGACTGCGGCATGCTCACGTTCTCCGACGAGGACTTCGCCCAGAAGATGGAGGAGGCTGCCGGCCAGCGTCCGAGCTGGAGCGCCAACAGCTTCGGCGACCTCGAGGGCGATGTCCGGGAGTCGATCCGCCGCATCGAGGACAGCGCGTTCGTCCCCAACACCGACAGCGTGCGCGGCTTCGTCTACGAGGTCGAGACGGGCCGGCTGCGAGAGGTCACGTAGGAGGAGGGGCGCTGGCTGGCCTTCCTCGGCGAGCCGTGAAGCTAGTCGGGGGGTAAGGGTAGAAGGCGCGGCCCCTACAGCACCTCCACCTGGATCTCCGCCTCGTCTCCCACGGAGGTAGAGAAGGCGAGCTTCAGGCGGTTGTAACTCTGAATATCACGGGTCGGTGTGGTGAATCAAGATGATCTCGTGCGTACCCAAAAGACGCTGAGAGATTGCCAGGGAGCGGATAGCATCGTCGGAGACCCGCCCACCCGCGTTACGTATTACGTGCCCTCCCCCACCTCGAGCCCAAAAACTTCTCGGGGTGCAACCTCGCGTCCATACAGATCACGGCCGTGACCCCGCGG
>JAHWJE010000188.1 GCA_019348575.1 Actinomycetota bacterium
CTCAGCGTTCGCGACAACATCGCGTTCAGCCTGAAGCTGCGGGGCGCGTCGAAGCAGGAGATCTCCGACCGAGTGGAGCGCGCCGCGCGGATCCTCGGCATCGCGGAGCTCCTCGATCGCAAGCCGCGGGCGCTCTCGGGCGGCCAGCGTCAGCGCGTCGCGATGGGACGCGCGATCGTGCGCGAGCCACAGGCGTTCCTGATGGACGAGCCGCTGTCGAACCTCGACGCCAAGCTGCGGGTGCAGATGCGCGCGGAGATCGCCGAGCTGCAGGATCGGCTCGGCGTCACGACGCTCTACGTGACGCATGACCAGATCGAGGCGATGACGATGGGCGATCGCGTCGCCGTCATGCGCAGGGGCGAGCTGCAGCAGGTCGCGCCGCCGCAGGAGCTCTATGACCGCCCCGTCAACCTGTTCGTCGGCGGCTTCATCGGCAGCCCCGCGATGAACCTCCTCGACGCGCGGCTGGAGCGCGCCGAGGACGGCGGCCTCGAGGCACGGGTCGGTGACGAGCGGCTGCTGCTGGGTGACGAGGCGCTCGCCGCCAGGCCCGCGCTGCGGGCATACGAGGGACGCGAGGTGATCCTGGGGATCCGCCCCGAGGACCTCGAGGACGCCGAGCTGGCGGACGGCGGCGCGGACGAAGAGCGCGTGCTCGCCGGCGAAGTCGCGCTCCGCGAGGCGCTCGGCTCGGAGATCGTCGTGCACTTCGCGATCGACGCCAAGCCGGCCAGCGGCGAGGAGGTGCGCGAGATCGGCGAGGCGACCGGCGGGCACGAGGCAACGGGCCAGGTCGGCGACCGCGCGCGGATCGTCGGTCGCTTCGGCCCGCGCTCGCGCGTTCGCGAGGGCGAGACCGTTCGCGCGGTGGTCGACACCAGCGCGTTGCACTTCTTCGACCGCGAGTCGAAGCGCGGGATCTATGACCAAAGCGAGATCAAGGAGGGATCATGAGAGATCCTCGAAGGCTGCTTGCCCTGCTGCTCGCGTTCGCGCTGGCGCTGACGGTCGCCGCGTGCGGCGACGACGACGACGATGGTGGAGGCGCGCAGGCGACGACGACCGCAACGACCAACGCCGAGGTCTCGGGATCGGTCTCGGTCATGGCCGTCTGGAGCGGCCCTGAGCAGGAGGCCTTCCAGGCCGTGCTCGACGAGTTCGGCAAGCGCTACCCGAACGTGCGGGTGCGCTACAACTCGGCCGGCGATCAGCTGCCGACCGTGCTCTCGACCGCGGTCGAGGGCGGCAAGCCGCCCGAGCTCGCGGTCCTGCCCCAGCCCGGGCTGATGCGCCAGTTCGTCAGCAAGCAGGCGCTCAAGCCGATCTCCTTCGTCCGCGAGCGCTTGCAGAACGAGCTCGGCACCGACTGGGTCGAGCTCGCGACCGTCGACGGTGACCTGTACGGCCTGCCCTTCAAGGCCGCCAACAAGTCGACGGTCTGGTTCAACACCAAGGTCTTCGAGGACGCCGGCGTCGAGCCGCCCGAGACGTGGGCCGAGTTCCTCGAGCACGCCGACACGCTGGGCGCCTCCGGCACGCCGGCGTACTCGATCGCCGGTGCCGACGGATGGACGCTCACCGACCTGTTCGAGAACATCTACCTGCGAACGGCCGGCCCGGACAAGTACGACGAGCTCGCCGAGCACGAGATCCCCTGGACGGACCCGACGGTGACGCGGGCGCTGCGGGAGATGAAGAAGGTGCTGGGCGACCGCCAGAACGTCGCGGGCGGCGTCAGGGGCGCGCTGCAGACGGACTTCCCGGAGTCGGTCTCGCAGGTCTTCGCCGATCCGCCGAAGGCCGCGCAGGTGATCGAGGGCGACTTCGTCGGCGGCGTCATCCTCGACGCGACCGAGGCCAAGCCGCAGCAGGACTTCGACGTCTACGACTTCCCGACGATCGAGGGCGGGCCGGAGAAGGCGGTGGTCGGCGGCGGCGACATCGTCGTCATGTTCACAGACAACCCGGCCACGAGGGCGCTCGTCCAGTACCTCGCGACGGCCGAGGCGGCCGAGGTGTGGGCGCGGCGCGGCGGCTTCGCCTCTCCCAACCGCAAGGTCGATCCCGGCGTCTACCCCGACGAGATCACGCGCAAGACCGCGACGGCGCTGCAGAACGCCGAGGTGTTCCGGTTCGACATGTCCGACCTGGCGCCGGCCGAGTTCGGTGCCACGCCCGGCCGCGGCGAGTGGAAGATCCTGCAGGACTTCCTGCGCAACGGCAACGTCGAGCAGACCGCCCGCGCGCTCGAGCGCGCGGCCGAGCGCGCGTACTGATAGGAGCCGCGCGAGCCGTCGATGAGCCCGACCGGCAACGTTGCGGTCGTACCACCGAAGGCCGCGAGGAGCGCGGGCTGGCGCCGCTACGGCGCCAGCGCCGCGTTCCTGCTGCCCGCCGCCGTGCTGCTGGGCGTGTGGGTGATCTATCCGGCGATCTACACCGTCGTGCGCAGCTTCTTCGACCAGGCCGGCGACAGCTTCGTCTGGTTTGACAACTACCGGGCGCTGTTCACCGACGACACGCTCGTCACCGCGATCAAGAACAACGCGATCTGGGTCGCCGTCGTCCCCGCCGGGGTGACGGCGATCGGCCTCATCTTCGCGGTCCTCACCGAGCGCGTCGGCTGGGCCGTCGCCTTCAAGACGGCGGTCTTCATGCCGATGGCGATCTCGTTCTTCGCCGCCGGCGTGATCTGGCGCATCGCGCTCGACCAGGACCCCGACCGCGGCGCGGTCAACGCCGCGATCGCGGCGGTGCGCGACGTCGTCGACCCGCCGGGGGCGCTTCCGCGCGCCGTCCCGGCGACCGGCGCCCTGCAAGGCAGCCCGGATCGCGGCTTCACGCTGAACCGCCCACTGGGCCCCGGCGACGTCGCGCTGCTGCCGCTGACGGGGATCCCGCCGCGCAACGTTCCCCAGGACGCCGAGCAGGCGATCCGCCCGCCACCGCAGGCGGGCGCGATCACCGGCGTCGTCTGGCGCGACTTCCGGCCCGGCGGCGGCGAGACCGGCGTCGTTGAGCCGCAGGAGCTGGGCATCCCGCGCGTCGTCGTCGAGCTGCGCGGACCCGGCGGCGAGGTCCGCAGGACGGAGACGGCCGCCGATGGCACGTACCGCTTCGAGGACGTCGGCTCGGGCGCCTACCGCGTCGCGATCGGCGCCGACACCTTCGCCGAGCCGTTCGGCGGCGTCTCGTGGCTCGGTGAGAAGCTGATCGTGCCGTCGCTGCTGATCGCGTACATCTGGATCTGGTCGGGCTTTGCGATGGTCGTGATCGGCGCCGGCCTGTCGGCGATCCCACGCGACGTGCTCGAGGCGGCGCGAACCGACGGCGCGACCGAGCGCCAGGTCTTCCGCCGGGTGACGATCCCGCTGCTGGCTCCGGTCCTCTCCGTGGTCTTCATCACGATGGTCATAAACGTCCTCAAGGTCTTCGACATCATCCTGTCGCTGGCCCCCGGCTCGGTCCAGGACGATGCGACGGTGATCGCCGTCGCGATGTGGCGCACCGCGTTCGGCGGCGCCAACGACTTCGGCCTCGGATCGGCGATCGCCGTCTTCCTGTTCATCCTCGTGATCCCCGTCCTGATGCTGAACATCAGGCGCTTCCGGAGCGAGAACTGATGACGACCGTCTCCGAGCGTGCGACCGCCCCGGCAATCCGCGAGCGCCGGCCGCGCGAGAAGGTCGCACCGCGGATCCTGCGCTTCCTCGGCAGGGCTCCGATCCACATCTTGCTGATCGTGGTCGCGCTGTTCTGGCTCGTGCCGACGATCGGCCTGCTGCTCACCTCGCTGCTGCCCGCCGAGGCGATCAGCAACGAGGGTTGGTGGAGGATCATCGCCGAACCGGGTCTGACGACGCTCGAGAACTACCGCGAGGTCCTCGCCAACGACGCGATCACCTCGTCGCTCGTGACGACGGCGCTGATCACGATCGGCGGCACGGCGCTGCCGATCTTCGTCGCCGCGCTCGCAGGCTACGCGTTCGCCTGGATGGAGTTCCCCGGACGCGACTGGCTGTTCATCGTCGTCGTCGGACTGCTCGTCGTGCCGCTGCAGATGGCGCTGATCCCGATCTTCTCGCTCTACAACAACCTGGGGCTGTTCGACTCGATCCCGGGTCTCGTGCTCTTCCACGCGGCGTTCGGCCTGCCGTTCGCGATCTTCCTGCTGAGGAACTTCTTCGCCGGGATCCCGCGCGAGCTGCTGGAGGCGGCGCGGATCGACGGCGCGTCCGAGCTGCGGATCTTCTTCCGGCTGATCCTCCCGCTCGGTCTGCCGGCGATCGCCTCGCTGGCGATCTTCCAGTTTCTCTGGACCTGGAACGACCTCATCGTCGCCCTGACCCTCGGCCGCGAGACGCAGCCGATCACGGTCGCGATCTTCTCCCAGCTACGACAGTTCGGGACGAACATCGAGTTGATCGCGCCCGCGTCGTTCGTATCGCTCGCGATCCCGCTGGTCGTCTTCTTCTCGTTCCAGCGCTACTTCGTGCAGGGGCTCCTC
>JAHWJE010000189.1 GCA_019348575.1 Actinomycetota bacterium
CAGCGCCACACGCCATCGCCGCCGCCGGCGGAGGTGGCAGTCGCGACGGCGATCGAGGCCTTCGTGGATGGGCTCTTCCTCGTGCTCGTGGACGGCAGGCAGGAGACCGAGCTCGACGCGCAGGTCTTCGTCAGCGCTGACAGCACCGTCACGTTCGTCCGGCTGGTCGCGTTGTCGGGAGGCTGACGGTGCTGTCGGCCGAGGCGGCGAAGGCGGCGCTGGCCGCGCGTCGCGAGCAGTCCGCGGCCAAAGCGGCGCGCGGCCGGGTCACCAGCGCGCTGGGCAAAGCCGCCGGCGCGCTTGCCGACTCGCGCAGCGGAACGGCAATCGCGGTGAAGCGCCTGGAGGCGCTCGGGCGGCGCGGTCGGCGGGCGGCGTTCGGCGCCGCCTGCCCGGGGATGGGAGGGGAGCTCGCAGCGGTCTTCGAGAACGCGGGCCAGTTGACCTACCAGGGTGACTGGGATCGCCGGCCGTTCCGCGCGCCCCAGGTTCCCTCCCTCGCGCGCGAGCGTGTGCTGCAGGCGGCCCGGTTGACGGCCCCCGAGCTCGTCGCACATGCTGCCGAGCCGGTATGGCTGGCCCGCTGGGCCGGGCACCTGCTCTCGCAGTCCTGGCAGACGAGCGCCCATCTCGTCGGCTGGATGCTGGCCGCGGCGGTCGACGCCGGCAGCGACGAGGTCCTCGAGCTGCTCGTCGCCTCGACCGACGGAAGCGACGAGATCGCGACGATGGGCCGGCACGTGCCGATCGCGTTGCTGTGCGCCGATCGGCCCGACGGGTGGGAACGCGTCGAAGCCCTGCTGCTCTCCGCGCAGCGCCAGGAGGGCCTGCGGCAGTCGATCCTCGAAGTTGCCGACGAGGCGCAGCCCGAGGCGCTGCGCCGGATGCTCGCGCTGATCCTCGACAACGGCCTGTCTCGCTTCGCGTCCGTGGCGCGCGCCGTCTCGGTCTGGCTCGGGCTCGAGGTCTTCGCAGGTGACCGGCGCCGCATCGACACGATCGCCGAGCGAGCGCTCGGGTTCCTCAGCGACCCACAAGCGGGGAGCGCCGCCACCCGCAGCGGTGAGGCGCTGGACGTCTACGTCGCGCTGTGGGCGGCGGCTACGCGGGACGTCCACGCGGCGGTCGAGCTGGCGCTCGCCGTGCTGCGCTCGCGCGATGCCGAGTGCCGTTTCAGCGCGGTCGCGTTCCTGGCTCAGACTCGTCTCGACGCTGCTGTCGAGCCCCTGCTGCGGGCGCTCGGCGACGAGGATCTGCGCGTCGCGGCCACGGCCGTCCACCCGCTGCTCGCGATGCGATCCGACGTGATCCCCGAGTCCTACGACGTGATCGAGCGGCTCCTGGCCCGCGTCGCGAAGCGGTCGGTGCAGCTCGACCCTGTGCAGTGGCTCGGGCCCCTGCCGCCGCTCAAACGCGAAGACGTCGGACGGCTGCTCGTGCGCCACCGTCTTGCTCCCGATCTCGACCGCGTGCTCGCGCACCGCGGCGCGCTGGAGACGTGGGACCGCCGCTACGTCGTCGAGCGCCTGGCCACGGGGCGGCTCACGGCGGAGCGCCGCGCTGCGCTGCTCGAATCGCTCGGCGATCCTTCGGCGCAGGTCCGCGAAGCGGCGATCGGCGCTGCGGCGCGCGTCAAGCTGACCGACGACGAGGCGCTGGCGCTCGAGGCGCTGCTGCGCCGCAAGCCGGGTGATCTTCGGCGGGGCGTGATCGAGCTCGTGCTCGGGCGCGGCGACAGGTGGGCGCTCGCGGCCGCTGACCGGCTGCTGGCGAGCAAGGATCCGCAGGAGCGCCTGGGTGCGGTGGAGCTCCTGCGACGGGTTGCAGCGGGGGGGTCGGGCGCCGCCGGGGAGGCGACGGCACGCCTGGCCGGCCTCGACGAAGGTGAGCGCGATCGGGCCGTCGAGGAGGCGACGCGCAGGGCGATCGGCGACAGCGCGCTGACCGGCTTCACGGAGGCCGACGGATTCGGCCTCTTCGATCCCGCTGACCTCACGCCGATCGTCCCGCCGCGCGCCACCGGCTTCAAGATCGCCAGCACCGCCAGCCGCCGGCTGCTGCGGCTGCTCGACGAGCTCATCGAGGAGCACGCGGACGTCGAGGTGGAGATCGACCGGTTTTGGGGAGGCGCCGAGCGGCAACTGCTCGGGGCGGTCGAGCACGCCGGCCTGCGCGAGCACCATCAGCGGCTGCGGCGCGGCGAGACGGACATCGAGATCCCGCTCCTGGGCCTCTGGCAGCGGTTCGCCGCCGAGCTTCCCACGGACGCGCGCGACGACGACGGGCTGCACCTGCTGCGCGCGGTGCTCAGCTGCGCCGAAGCCGAGAACCGCTACCGCTGGGACGAGCAGGCGAAGGCGGCGGCCGATCTGGGCATACGACGGGTCGGGCTGGTTCACGACGTGCTCGGGCTGCTGCTCGAGATCGATCCCGACGAGCACCTGCTCGCCGGCGCGCTCGACGCCGCCGAGGCGGCGCTTGCCGCGCTGAGCAAACGCGCTCTCAGCCGCCGCACGGACTACTCGTGGCAGCTGCCGGCGCTGCAGATCGCGCGCACGCTCGTCAGCCGATGCGCCGCTGCCCCCGCCGACCTGCTGCGACGCCACTGGCGCCTCGAGCGATGGCTCGCCGAGCCGCCGGGCGTGAAGCTGGAGCAGGCGTCTCACTGGCACGCCACACCGCGCCGGCGCCACAGTGACCGCCTCCCCGACCGCCCTCCCGTCGAGGTGGTGGTGCGGGCCTTCGAGCGCGGCGCCGCTACCGAGGCCGACCTCGTCGACCACCTCGTCGGCCCGCGCGGGCCGCACTGGAGCTTCTGGGATCTCGCTCACGTCAGCTCCAGGCGCCGCGCCGAACGCGTCGGGGGCGGTGGCGCCACGCTCGAGGTGGTCGCGCGGATACGCGAGCGCATCATCGCGATGGAGCTTGCGCGCGGCGAGGCCCCCACGCCGGCGGCTGAGGCGGTGCGCGCCTTGAGTCACTCGGGCGGGCTCGAGGTGCTGACCGGCGCGCTCGTGGCACTCGGGCGCGAGAAGTTCGTTCGCGGCTGGTCGACCGACGGCGAGGGCCGGGCCTCCGTGTTCAGTCACATGATCGCGACCAGCTACCCGGCGGAGGCGGATTCGCCCGAGCTCTTTGCCGCGGCGATGCGCGAGGCGCGGATCGCCGATCGCAGGCTGCGCGAGGTCGCCTGCTACGCACCGCAGTGGGCTGGGCACGTCGAGGCGACGCTCGCCGTGCCGGGTCTCGCCGATGGCGTCTGGTGGCTGCACGCGCATACGAAGGACGACCGCTGGAACGTCGACGCCGAGCTGAAGGCCGAATGGGAGCGATCGGTGGCCGATCGGACGGAGCTCTCGCCGGCGCAGCTCGTCGACGGCGCCGTCGACGTGCGCTGGTTCGCGGAGATCCGCGAGCGCGCCGGCGACGCGGCGCTCGACGAGCTGCTCGCTGCCGCCAAGTACGGGTCGACCGCCGGCGGCCACAAGCGCGCCGAGCTGTTCGCGCGCGCCATGCGCGGGCAGCTCGGCGACAGCGACCTGCTGCAGCGGATCGCCGCCAAGCGCCACCAGGACTCGGTACGGGCGCTCGGCCTGCTCCCTCTGCCGGCGGCGCCGCAGCCCCGCCAGGAAGCCCTCGCTCGACGCTATGAGGCGCTGCACGAGTTCCGTCGCCAAAGCCGGCAGTTCGGCAAGCAACGCCAGGCCAGCGAGGGCCGCGCGGCCGACATCGGACTCGAGAACCTCGCCCGCAGCGCCGGTTTCAGCGACCCCGTCCGGCTGACGTGGGCGATGGAGGCCGCGGCGACGGCCGACCTCGCGGGCGGTGGTGCCGTCGCGCATCGTCATGTAGCCGTAGCCGTGGTTCGGGATCTCCTGGTCGTAGATCGACGGGTCCCATGGCTCCGCCGCGGCGGTGTGGACGGTAAGAGGGTTCGAGGTGGGGCCGCCGTCCTGCCTGACCCGGTAGCCGTCGCCCGGCTTCACCTCGTAGAAGAGCGCGCCGCCGAGCCGGTTCACCGTGGTGGTGGCGACGCGCTCACCGGCGGCGTCGCGCAAGACGAGCGTCGCGCCCGGGTTGGCACCCGTCACGTGCACCTGCTTCACGCTGCCCCTGACGGTGAAGTCCGCAGCAGCCTGGGCGGTCGTCCCGTTGACGCCGGTGAACAGGGCACCTACCAGCGCCGTCACAACGAAGATGCGCAGCGAAATGGGCGAAGTTCGCAAGGAAAGTCCCCTCGATAGCGTGCGGAGGCCGTCCGCCTGCCCCATCGATACCCCGCTAACGCGTTTTCGACCCTGGTCGACACACAGAGGCAGTTACGGCAAGTTGTTGATGCCGCAGCGCGTCGCAGCGTCGCCGCTCAGCACATCCAGGGCGCCATTGCTGGTCGGCAGCTTCTCGACGATTCGGTCCGCCCTGCGGTTGAACAGGCGGTAGTCGAGCTTCTCAACGGCGTCGCGGTACTCCTCGAACATCGTGACGACGGGGTCCCA
>JAHWJE010000018.1 GCA_019348575.1 Actinomycetota bacterium
GCCCTGCCTCAGTTCGGCTTCCTGGCGGAGCACCTCGTCGGTTAGGTCCCGCAGCCTGTTGGTCGTCGGGTCGGGTGCCACTGGCAGCTTGCTGCCAGTGCCGGCGTTCTCCGGCGCGGGAGCGTCGGCACGGGCGGGCAAGCCGCCCGTGGCACCCTCGCGGCGCACCGACTTTGCATGACGCAGCTTCCTGGCGGCCGTGCGCTTCAAGCCCGTCCCTCCGGCCCGTCGTCGCTGACGAGAGTGTACCAGCCCTTGCCGTCCGGCCGGACGACACCGGAGCCGTTGTCCTGCAGGCCGTAGGTGACCGTCCCGTCCTTGGCGGCCGACGCGTCGTACGGCAGCAGGGTGTTGGCGTTGTAGCCGGCCTGGTTGCCGCGGCCCCAGTTCTTGTTGAGCTGGCCGCCCTTGGCGACCGTCTGGGTGTAGGTGCCGCCGTCGTTGCCGATGACGAGCGTCACGCCGCCGTCGTCCTGCGGGACCCAGATGCCGG
The DNA here is from genome assembly GCA_019348575.1 of Actinomycetota bacterium. The sequence continues at coordinate 494 of JAHWJE010000018.1, forward strand.
ACTGCTGATCGGGGTGCGTCGTGAGCAGACCCGACCTCGTCTGCTGGGTGGCGCAGACCGGCAGCGGGTTGTCGAGGAACGCGCACGTGTCGTCGGCGAAGTACGGGCCGATGACGCGGAAGGACGCCGGGTTCACCGACTCCCGAGGACCGTCCTGCGCCTGACCCGACAGCCGGGACTCCCAAACCTCCTCGAGGCCGAAGACCAGTCGCGTCGGGACGCCGCTCGCGGTCGAGGTCGGGGCCGGAGCGGTCGCCGGTCTTGCCTCGCTGCTGGCCGACCAGAGGATCTCCAGCGGCGGCCACGTCGCGGTTGCCGTCGGCCCCGGGCAGGGCGAGCGAATCGCGGCGACCCTCCGGGCAGAGCTGTCCAACGCCGAGATCTGCAACGTCGAGGGAGGCAGCCTCGAAGCTGCGACGGCGCTGGCGAGCCGGCTGCGCGGCGGCTTCTACGACGCACTGGTCGGCATCGGCGGAGGGCGAACGCTCGACGTCGCCAAGCACGCGGCCAGCGCGAGCGCGCTGCCCATGGTCGCCGTCGCCACGAACCTCGCGCACGACGGCATAGCCTCGCCGGTGTCGTCCCTCAAGCACGGGGGACACAAGGCCTCCTACGGCGTGCAGATGCCGATCGCCGTGGTCGTCGACCTCGACTACGTGCGCGCGAGCCCGCCGGCGATGCGCCGCTCGGGGATCGGCGACGTCCTCAGCAACCTGTCGGCGATCGCGGACTGGGAGCTCGCCGAACAGCAGCGCGGCGAGAGCGTCGACGGTCTCGCGGTGGCGTTCGCGCGCACTGCCGCCGCCGCCGTGATCAACCGCAGCGGCGGGATCGACGACGAGGCCTTCCTGACGACGCTCGCCGAAGCGCTCGTCCTTTCGGGGCTCGCGATGGCGACGGCCGGCAGCAGCCGGCCGTGCAGCGGCGCCGAGCACGAGATCGTGCACGCCGTCGACCACCTGTTCCCGGAGACCGCCAACCACGGCGAGCTGGTCAGCGTCGCCAGCCTCTTCGCCTGCTTCTTGCGCGGCGACGCCGAGCTCGCGCACGACATCGGCAGCTGCCTTGCCCGACACGGCCTGCCACGCACGCCGGCCCAGGTGGGCCTGTCCGAAGAGCAGTTCGCGCAGGCCGTCGTGCACGCGCCCGCCACCCGTCCCGACCGCTACACCGTGCTCGAGCACCTGGGCCTCGACGAGAAGCAGGTGAGAACCTCCATCCGTGCATACGTCGATGCCTTCGATCGGTGAGCTGCGCGCGGCGACGCAGCCGGCGGCGCTGTTCGAGCGCAACAGCGGCGAGCACTGGGCCGGGCGGCTGTACATGCGCCGGCTCTCGCCGTACCTGACGCGCGCGCTTCTGCGGACGTCGCTGACGCCGAACAGCGTCACCTGGCTGATGATCGCCAGCGGCCTGCTCGCCGCGCTCCTGCTCACGCTCCCCGGCGTCGCGCCCGCCGTTGCGGCGGTCGTGCTGATCCAGCTGCAGCTCCTGCTGGACTGCTCCGACGGCGAGCTGGCGCGCTGGCAGGGGAAGCTGTCCGCGGCGGGCGTCTACCTCGACCGTCTCGGGCACTACCTGACCGAGGCGGCGCTGCCGATCGCGCTCGGGATACGCGCAGACGGCGGCTGGGACTCGATCGGCGGCTGGACGACGCTGGGGCTGCTGATCGCGGTCCTCGTCCTGCTCATCAAGTCGGAGACGGTACTCGTGCACGTGGCGCGCGCCGAATCGGGAAAACCCGTCGTCGAAGACGCCGAGGAGGTCGCAGCCCCTCGTGGTGGCGCGCTGCGCCGCGTTCGCCGCGTCGCCGGGTTCTTGCCCTTCTTCCGTGCGTTCGTCGCGATGGAGGCGACGCTGCTCGCCCTCGCCGCCGCCACGCTCGACGCCGTCGCGGGCGACCTCAGCGCGACGCGCGCGCTCGTGCTCGCGCTGGTCCCCCTCGCCGCGATCACGGCAGCCGGCCACCTGCTGGCGATCCTCGCGTCCAGCCGACTGCGTTGATCCGTTGACGCCCACGTACGGCTGCATCGTGCTGACGCAGGGCCGGCGGCCCGACGACCTGCGCCGCGCGACGCAGTCGCTGCTGTCCCAGCAGGGCGTCGCCGTCGACATCGTCGTGGTCGGCAACGGCTGGGAGCCGACCGACCTGCCGGCCGGGGTCCGAGCGCTCGCGCTGCCGGCCAACGTCGGCATTCCCGCCGGCCGAAACGCCGGCGTGCCGCACGTGCGCGGCGACCTGCTCTTCTTCCTCGACGACGACGCCAGCCTGCTCGAACGCGACGCGTTGCAGCGCGTCGCGCGCAAGTTCGCCGAGGACCCGCGGCTCGGCCTGCTCCAGCTGCGCGTGGCGCCGCAGTCGGGCGGGCGTCCGCTGCGCAACTGGGTCCCGCGGCTGCGCGTGGGCGACCGCGGGCGCAGCAGCGACATCACCGCGGTCTGGGAGGGGGCCGTCGCCGTGCCGCGACGGGTCTTCGAGGAGGTCGGGAGATGGCCGGGGCACTTCCGCTTCGTGCACGAGGGCATCGACCTCGCCTGGCGCGTGATGAACGCCGGCTACCGCGTCCGCTACGCGGGCGACGTCATCGCGCTGCATCCGACGCACCGGCCCGGCCGGCACTCCTACTCGCCGTACTTCAGCGCGCGAAACCGCGTCTGGCTGGCGCGGCGTCACCTGCCGCTTCCGCTCGCGGCCGTCTACGTGCTCGCGTTCGCCGTTCGCACGATCCCGGCCCTGCGGTCGGCCCACGCGGCCCGCCAGATCGCGCGCGGCTACCGCGACGGGATCCGTCAGCCCTGCGGCGAGCGGCGCACGCTGAGCGCGCGGACCGTGTGGCGGATGACGCGGGCGGGGCGGCCCCCCGTCCTGTAGTGGGCCGTAGCGCCGGTTGCACCGCAACCCGGCGGCGCAGCCGCACCGATTAGGCTGGTCGGGATGTCGTCGCAGAGCGAAAGACCGCAGGGCGGCGTCGCTGCGCCCGCGCGCGAGGACGGTTCGAGGCCGGGCAGGCGCGACGACGAGTTCACCGGCGAGCGCCACGTCTACGAGCCCCACCGGGTCGGCGTCCCCCCGATCCGCTCCTACGTGCGCGAGCTGTGGCGCCGGCGCGAGTTCGCCTTGGAGATGTCGCGCACCGCGCTGCGCGCGCAGCACTTCAACACGGTGTTCGGCCAGCTCTGGCTGGTCATCAACCCGCTGCTGCTCGCGCTCGTGTACTTCGTGCTCGTCGACATCCTGCAGCCCGGGCAGCGCGGAGCGCACTTCTTCGCGCATCTCATGGCCGGCCTCTTCGCGTACTACTTCGTGGCGGGGGCGGTGCGCGAAGGCGCGAAGTCGGTGGTGTCCGGCGGCCGCCTGATCCTCAACACCGCGTTCCCGCGCGCGCTGCTGCCGCTGTCCTCGGTACAGACGGCGTTCATGCGCTTCATCCCGACGCTCGCCGTGTACGCCCCGGTGCACGTGCTGTCGGGCCTTCCGATCACCCCCACGCTGCTGTGGGCCGTACCCGTCATCGCGCTGCTCGCCGTCCTGGCATCGGGCGTGGCGATGCTCGTGGCCGCCGCCCAGGTCTACTTCCGCGACGTCTCGAGCTTCCTGCCCTACGTCCTGCGAATCTGGCTGTACGCCTCGCCGGTGCTCTACTACGCGAGCGAGGTCCCCGAGCGCTATCAGCCGATCCTCGACGTCAACCCGATCGCTCCGCTGCTCACCGCGCTCAGCGACGTCCTGAACCGGGGCGAGACCCCGGCGGCCGGGCTGCTCGGCCTGGGCCTCGTCTGGGCGGTCGGCATCTTCGTCGTCGGCGCGCTGTTCTTCATCTCCCGGGAGCGCGAGTTTGCCGTCCGCCTCTGACGGTCACAGCATCAGCGTCGACCGGCTGTCGGTCACCTACCGCACCTCGTACGAGCGCGCTCCGACGATGCGAAGCTCGCTCATCCGGCTCGGCCGCCGCGAGCGGATGGTGCGCGAGATCGAGGCGCTCAAAGAGGTCTCCTTCGCGATCCGGCAGGGGACGGTCCTGGGCATCGTGGGGGCCAACGGCGCCGGCAAGTCGACGCTCGTGCGCACCCTCGCGGGGATCCTGCCTCCGACGGAGGGCCGGGTGGAGATCGTCGGGCGGGTCAGCACGCTGCTCGCGCTCGGCGTCGGGTTCAACAAGGAGCTCAGCGGACGGGAGAACGTCATCCTCGGCGGGCTGGCCGCCGGGCTGAGCCGCGCGCAGCTGCAGGCGAAGTACGACGAGATCGTCGAGTTCGCAGAGCTCGGGGAGTTCATGGACCTGCCGATGCGCACGTACTCCTCCGGAATGTACGGGCGGCTGGCGTTCTCCGTCGCCGTCAACATGGACCCGGACATCCTGCTCATCGACGAGGCGCTGTCGGTCGGCGACGCGCGCTTTCGGCGCAAGTCGTTCGAGAAGATGCGCGAGCTGTGCGGGCAGGCGCGCACGATCGTGCTGGTCAGCCACGCGCTGGGCAGCATCCGCGAGCTGTGCGACGAGGCGATCTGGATGCACAAGGGCCGGCTCGCCGGCTGGGACGAGCCCGACGAGGTGATCGGGGCCTACACGCGCTTCCTCGACGTCGGCGAGGACGCCGTCACGCTCGAGGACGTCTGATGCAGCGCGGCGCCGCGTCGACGCGCCAGGAGCCGTTGGAGTAGAGCGGGCGGTACGTCTCCGGGGCCGCCGCGAGCGGGAAGTTCTCGCGGTAGATGCGGGTGGTCAGCGGGACCTTGCGCGGCGCCAGGAACAGCCCTGCCGGGGCGCTCGCGCCGTCCTCCACCGTCCCGACGGACCCGGGACGGGCGTCGAGCCAGTAGCGAACGTGCGGCACCGGCCGGTGGTCGGCCGCCGTCAGCGCGCCGCAGCGCGCGAACGCTCGCCGCACGACCGGCGACTCCCCGACGAGCCGCAGGTCGGCGTGCAGCGCCGCGTCGGCGTCGATTCGCCGCTCGAGCCCCTGCAGCATCGTCAGGTGGCGGGGCAGGAAGGCGACCGACAGCCCCAGCGCGAGCATGCCGAGCACCAGCCAGGCGCGGCGCGACGCGCCGGGCGCCAGCAGCCGCCAGCCGAACACGGCCAGCCCGTAGAAGAGCGCGAGCAGCACCGCCGGCGTGCGCACGTAGCGGCCGATCAGCGGCAGCCCGAACAGCGGCCCGATCGCAAAGACCGCGGTCATCGCCACGATCACGGCGACGGGGAGCGCCGATCGCCGGCGCCGGTACAGCCACGCGAAGACGAGCCCGAGCGGCACGCCGAGGACGAGCGGTTCGCGCAGCGTGAACGCGAAGTACTGGGCGGTCCAGTAGGGCACCTGCTCCGGGTGGCGCCGGCGGCCGGCCTCCTCGGCGAGGGCCGCCGTGCCGTGCAGGGAGTGCAGCAGGTCGCCCGTCACGAGCCAGTCCGTCGCGGCCCACAGCGCGGGTGCGCTCGCCGCGATCGCGGCGAGCGCCGCGCGGCTGCGCGGCGACGCGGCCGGCCACAGGTACAGCAGGTAGAGCCCCGACAGGACCCAGGCTTCGGGGCGCAGCAGGCCCGCCAGGGCGAGCACGGCGAGCACGGCCGCGCCGCGACGCGGGCGGCGCGCCTCGAGCAGCACGGCGGTCACGACGAGCGCCGCGAACGGCACGTCCTGGTAGGCGAGCAGCGCGTCGCGCTGCAGCGCCGGGCGCGTGAGCACGACGAGCGCGGCGAGCGCGCCGACCGGCGCCGAGTACAGCTGCGCGCCGAGGCGGTACACGAGCCAGCCGAGCGCGCCGAAGCTCAGCAGCACGAGCGCGATGATCAGCTGGTCGGCGGCGTGCCCGAACGGGAGGGCGAGCGAGCTGAGCGCGGTCGAGAGCGGGTGGGGGGTCGGGGCGTAGGGGTGCGTGTAGTCGGGCCGGAACCCGTGCCAGAGGTCGCTTGCCCACAGCAGCGCGTAGCGCGCGTCGTAGTTGAGGTGCGAAGGCGCGTAGAGCAGTCGCAGGACCGCGGCCACGCCGACTATCGCGGCGGCCGCGGGCAGTCCGCGGCGCAGCGCCGTGCGCGTCTTGCGGACGAGCGTGACCGGCGCCGCCCTGGGGGGCGAGACGGTGGCCATCGGTCGGCGGACGATAGCGAGGAGGTGTGGGCGTGGTGGTCGGCGCCGGGCCGGTGCGGGGCCCGGTGCCGGACGACCGGCACGATCAGCGCATCACGCTGACGTCCTCAGGGACGCTCGGTGCCGAAGCGAAACGAGCGAAAGGCCGACTTGACGAGCTGGATCATCCGCAGGTCGGCGCTGTCCAGCGAGCGACCGCTGTGGCTCTGCAGCAGGCTGAGCAGCACTCCTTCGCGCGCCCCGGGCTGATCGGGAACGAGCAGCACGTCACGTCCGTGGATCCGGCGCCTGTCGTCGCCGGCGCGGAAACCGAGCTGATAGCCGGGAACGTCGTTGACGCGCGCCTTGCCCTCGTCGCGCAGCTCGAAGCCGTCGAGGCGTCGGCGCAACCCCGCGATATGGTGCCCGGCATGGACCGGCAGCACGCCCGTCGCGACGCCGTCGTAGGGCGGCAACCGCAAGGGCCGCACCGTGACCGACAGCCGAAGGCCGCCGCGGCGCGCCTGAAGGCGGACGAGCTCCCCGCGCCGGGGGGCCACGCGCTGAACGACCTGCGGCGAGTACAGCAAGGTGAACGCCGGCTCTGCGCGGTGCACGAGCTCAACCGTGGGGTCCTCGCGCGTGCCCAGCGCGACCCCGACGCCCGCGACGGCGAGGATCGCGACGACCGCGCCCAACGTCACCCAGGGCGCGATCCGGAACCGCTCGTGCAGCAACGCCGGCAGCGTCGGCCCGAACTCCGGGCGCACGACCGACCGATCCCAGCCATCCGCGCCGCCCATCCGCTCAGTCTAGGCCGGCGCGATTCGATTCAGCCGGCGCCCGGGCGCGGCGGATCTCCCACGCGCGTGCTCCAGCCACGCTCGACGTCCGCGACGAAGCGCTTGGGCTTGCGCTCGTAGACGCGGCGGCCGAGCTTCAGCGCGCGGCGCTGGAGCTTCTCGCTGCGACGATCGAGGACGGCGAGCAGCGACTCCCGCGCGGTCATCTCGGAGAACAGCTGCGGGTTGGACTCGATGTACTCGCGCAGGACGCTGAGGTCGTGGTGGTCGCCGAGCAGGCCGGAGAGCGCATGGGCGTCGCGCGCGAGGCGGCTCATCCGCTTGGGATGCGCCTCGTGCAGCAGCTCGCTGGCGTACCAGAGGTCCTTCACGCGCTTGCGCGCCTCGTGGAGGCGCTCCGCGCTCGGCTCCTCGCAGGCCGCTCGCATCCGCTTGCGCCCCCGGCTGTAGACGCGCCGCAGGCCCGCTGCGATCGCCGCGAAGTCGTCTCTGGCGAAGCTCCAGCGCGTCGTGCGCTCGCGCGCCTCCTCGAGCGCCTGGCGCGTCGTGACGGCGACGTCGCCGTCGTCGCCCAGCGCGGCCATCGCGCGGATCGCGTCGTCCTCCAGCCGCGCGCGCAGCTTCTCGCCTGCGCCCGGCGCGAGATCGCCCTCGAAGCGCTCCTCCAGCGCGTCCAATGTCTCGATCAGGACGTGCGCGTCGCGCGCGCCGGAGAGGCGCCGCGCGATCGTCCGCATGTGCGCGTTCTCGCGCGCGTAGGCGTCCTCGCCGAGCGTCGCGCGCGACAGGCGCAGCGTCGCGCGCACGCGCTTGATCGACTTGCGGGTGCTGTGGACGGCCTTGCCGAGCTCGGCGTTCCCGCTCGCCGCCGCGAGCGCATCCGAGCCGGCGGCCAGCTGACCGCGGGCCACGCGCCGGACGCCGTCGGCGATCGTCTCGTCGGCGCGCAGGCGGAACTCGCGCTCCTGCTCGCTGACTGGCTCGCGGGCGGGCGGGGGCTCGCCCGCCGCCGGCGTGCCGGTCGTGGCGGCGGCGATCAGCGTGCGGTTCGGGAGCTCGCCGTCGTCGGAGGGGGAAGCGCTTGTCATGAGGCTGGGTGTCAGCAGCTTTCGCCGGGCTCTGAACGCATACAGCGCCGACGCGCCGGCCGCCGCGACCGCCAGCCCGCGCGTCAGCGTCGCCCGCGTCATGAGTCCGCGCCGCGACCCGTCCTCTGCTGAAGCTCGTCGATCCGTTGTGAAGCCTGCGCTTTCGTGAGGTTCGGGTCGAACTCCTCGCCCGCCTCGCGGCACAGCGTCTCCAGATACGAGGCCTGCGGCCCCGTCATCGGCTCGTCGCCGGTCGTCCAGTCGCTGGGGTCCTTCTCGGGATTGCGCTGCTGCTGGTCCATGCGCTTCGGATCCCCGCCTTCGCCGCAGCTCGAAACGTCGCGGCCTGCGCGCCGCTGCTCGAGCGAGGCCCGCCTCAGCGCTGAGGGGCGGCTGCGGCCGGTGGACGGGATTCGCTGCGCGGCGCTCGAGCGACGACGTGCGTGACCTGGGCGCCCGTGAATCGCGCGACGCGCTGGGGGAGTCCGACGGCCAGCCAGCGCGAGATCGCGCCCGGGAGCGTCGCGACCACGACTTCGTCGAAGCGGCGGGGGTCCCAGACGTCGGCCAGCGCGAGCATCGGGTCGGGGTCGCCGCGCATGCCCTCGGCGGGGATGCCCGCTTCGGCGAGCGAGTGGACTGCGCGCTCCAGGCGCTGCGCTGTCTGGTCTCCGGGTTCACGCCTCGACGGGGCCACGAGCGTGACCTCGATCGGGCCGCGGGAGGCGCGCGTCTGCAGCGCCTCGAGCAGCTCGGGCGAATCGACCGTCTGATTGGCGATGACCAGCAGCTTCGACGTGAAGACCATGACCGCTCCCCGACGTAGATCGTGTCGTTCGCAACGAAGTTACGCTCGCGAGCTGCTCGTGGCAAGGGGAGTACCTCCGCGCGCTTCGTTCCTGCGCCGCGGCGGCAGCCGTGCCGCTTCTCGTCCTGGGGCCGATCGCGATCGTCGCGTGGATCGTGATCGTCGTCGTCGCGTCTGTGCGCGGGACAGGGACACCTCCCGCGCCACCTTCTCGCGATTTGCGTTTGTGCCGTGATCGCTGGTCGCGCACGGCGCCGGTAGATCACGATGAGCGGCGTCGAACGGCGCCGGCATCGCCCGGACCGCGCGGCGCTGTTGTCAGCTCGAAGCGGCGCGTCGGCCCAGGACGGCCGGCAGCAACTCGACCAGGGCGGGGTCGAATTGGCCGCCCGCCCCGCCGCGCAGCTCGGCCAGCGCGGACGCTTGAGGGAGCGCCTCGCGGTAGCAGCGGTCCGAGGTCATCGCGTCGTAGGCGTCGCAGACGGCGACGAGGCGGCTCGCGATCGGAATCCGCTCGCCCGCGAGTCGGCTGGGATAGCCGCTGCCGTCCCAGCGCTCGTGGTGACAGCGCACGATGGTCGCGACAGCCTGAAGCCCGGGGACGTTCGCCAGCATCGCGGCACCCCATTCGGGGTGCCGGCGCATCACCATCTGCTCGTCGGCGTCGAGCGCCGACGGCTTGTTGAGGATCGCGTCGGGGATCCCGAGCTTGCCGAGGTCGTGAAAGAGCGCCGCGAGCTCGAGTTCCAGCAGATCGGCCGCGCTCAGCGCGAGCCGTTCGCCGAGGGCCCGACTGAGCTGAACGACGGTTTCCGAATGCGTCGCGGTGTAGCCGTCCCGGGCGTCGATCGCACCGACGAGCGCCAGCATTCGCGCGCGCGTGCGCGCGAGGATCTCGGAGCGCTGCTCGGCGTGGGCGACGGCCGGGCCTGCCAGGATCGCGATGTCCGATAGGACGCCCAGCTCGCGGTCGCCGAAGCCGCGGCGCGCCCGCGCGCCGGCTGTGAGCGCCCCGCAAACCTCGCCGCCGCGGGAGATCGGTACGGCGACGCGAGCCTGCCGCGCCCCCACGCGCGTCGCTTTCGAGCACGCCGCGTCGGCCGACGCCAGCAGGCCTGCCAGGTGGCGGTCAGCTACGAAGCGGTCACCGACGATCTCCTCGTCGCGGCCCCAGCCGGCGGCCGCGATCATCGCGCCCGGAAAGCGACGATCGCGCACCACGAGGCAGGTCCCATCCGCTTCGACGAGCTCACACGCCTGCCTGGCGAGTCGATTGAGCACGGTGCTCGCATAGCCGCTCGTCACGACCCCCTCGGTGAGCCGTAGAACCGCGCGATGGGTGTGACCGTCGATCATGTCGATCCTTCCTTGGATTGGCCCGCTCAATGACGGCGTCTTGCCATCGGGGAGAAGAACGCAGTACCCCAGCGCCGGCTGCGCCGGACGCCCGCTGGACGGACGTTCGTCGGGACCCACTCGCACCGTCCCGCCCTATGCGCAAGCGGCCCGCGACGAGTACAATCGTGCGAATCGTCACGAGTAGGAGGTTTGAAGATGC
>JAHWJE010000190.1 GCA_019348575.1 Actinomycetota bacterium
ATGTAGATCAGGTCCTCGTTGTCTGCGAGCGCTGCGGTTCCGGTGACGGCGGTGACGGCGATGATCGCGACGGCAAGCGTCGCGGGGCGCAGCGCTCGGAGGCCGAGGCGGGGTGGACGGCGCGGTGGCGCAGGCGCTGCGGTGGGCGCTTGGCGGCGTTCGCTGATTCGCGCGGCGGCGGCCTCGATCAGCGGGACGAGCGCGCAGACGAGCGTCAGGCTTGCGAGGATCGCCACCTTGATGCCGTACTCGGTGGGCTGCACGGACACCAGCGCGGCGGCGACGAGCGCGGTGACCGTGCCGTAGATGACGCGCGCGCGCGGCGTCTTCGGGGCGGTGGCGGGGTCGGACATCATGAAGAACACGAAGACGAACACCTCCGGCGACGTGCAGATCTTCAGCCAGTAGTCAAAGCCGCTGATCGGCGCTTCGCTCCAGATCGCGACGAAGCTGGCGCCGCTGGCGGCGAAGATCGCGATCAGCACGCTGAAGGGGACGAGGAACGCGAGCGCCATCTTCAGCATCCGCACCGCCCGCAGGATCCACACCGCGCCGAGGACGATCACTGCCAGGGCGGCGATGACGGGTGCGTCGAGCGGCCCCCAGTACAGGTACTGGGGAAAGACGTGGACCGGGCCGACGACGAGCAGCGCCCACACGATCCCGACGTTGGACGGGTTGAAGCGATGGCGCCCGCCCGGGCGCACGAGGTACTTGACGAGCAGCGAGACGAGCGCGGCGAGGATGAACCACTCGATGCCGTTGAGGCTCCACCAGTCGCCGTGCTTGGTGCCGTTCGCGCGCAGGATGAACGCGATGCTGTTGCCGGTCAGCAGCGCGCTCGCCGGCCACGCCAGGATGCCCTGACGCTTGAGGGTGACGGCCATGTCGACCAGGGCACAGGTGGCGATGGTGACGAGGATCTGGGCGATCGAGACCTTGAAGTCCAGAACCGTCTGCCCGAGCACCTGCAGCGTGACGATGATCGCCGAGAGCTTGAGCCGCGGATCGCGGCGGTTGGGCAGCATGACCGGGATCGTGCGGCCGCCCAGCACGAGCCGCGGACCGTTCGCCGTCGCCGGCGCGGCGGGCGCAGCCGGCGGCAGCGGCGCGGGCGCCGTCCCGCGCTGCGCCGTCGCAGCGGCGAGGGTCGGGCGGCGGCGCCAGCGGGCGACGCGCATCAGGACGCGCCCCGCGAAGCCTCTCGCCGGTGCTCGAGCGTCGCGGCGGCGTACGCGCTCGTGATCAGCGGACACCAGATGACGACCGAGCGATAGCGGCGTGGGTCGACGCCGGCCGGCAGGACGAAGTTCATCGCTCCCGTCGTGACGTCGAGCGGCGCTGCGAGCTTCGCCGGCGCGCTGAGGTACTCGCGCGTGGTGCGCGGCCTGCGCAGCGGGCTGAGGCGGATCTCGAGGTCGATGTTGGCGGTCACGTAGAAATCGGTCAGTCGCAGCGCGTGCCGGCCGTTCGCAAGCCGGTATACCGTGACGCGGCCGCGGCCGACCTGATCGATCCGGTAGAAGTCGCCGGACGCGATCACGCGCGCACCAGGCGCGCGCATCGCCGCAAGCGGCTGCTCGATCAGCGGAACGTCGACCTGCTGCTCGACGCGCGCCTCCCACGGACCCTCCGCGACGACCTGCAACGGCCCCTCGGGACGCTTCGTCAGCTCGCTGACCCGGCGCTCGCCGCAGGGCGCGTCGATCAGCGGCCCTGCCTCGCCGGGCGCCCGCACGACGAATCGGCCACGCTCACAACTCCAGGTCACGCGCCATTGGATCGCGCCCGCGGCGATCCGAAACAGGTCAGCCTCGCTCGCGCCGTCACCGCGATAGCGCCCGACCTGCTGCCACCACGGCTGCGAGCGCAAGACCGATCGCGGCGCGCTCGTCGCGGAGCTGTCGACCCGGCTGAAGGCCGACGCGCGCGGCGCCGGAGTCGCCGATCCGAACAGGGCCTCGCGCGTGCCGAACAGATCGGCGGCGACCACGAAGCTGGCGACAAGCGCCAGCAAGCCGGCAGCAGACGCGACACGCCTCGCCATCGAACCGTTGCCGTACGTCATCGCCTCATCAACCTAGCGATCGGCGAGAGGAACCAACGCAGTGACGGGCGCACTCAGTCGGCACCTGCCGCAGGCACTCCGCGCTCACGAGCTGCGGGCGGATGGCCGGCGTCGCCGCAGCGTCACCGTTGCGCGCCGACGGGCGGCGCACGCTCGAACTCCTGCGCGGTGATCTGCTCGAGGCGGCGCTTGCGAGTCTCGATGCCGAAGGCGGCCGCGGCGAGCGCCGCGAGCGCCATCGGAATCGCTCCGATCAGCGCGGTGCCCGTGATCGTCGGGGGGGCGACCGCGGCCACGACGATCGCGATGATGACGACGCCGCCGGCTTTGCTCGCCGCCGCCGCGAGCCCCGATCCACGCGATCGGACGCGCGTCGGGTAGACCTCCGAGCTGTAGGCCGCCAGCACCGCCACCATCGAGCTGATCCCCCAGATCGGGACGACGAGCAGCGCGTTGAGCAGCGTCCGGTCGTCGGCAACCGCGTCACCGGCGACAGCGAACGCGAACAGCGACGCGGCCGTCAGGCCGGCGAGCAGGACGATCGTCTTCTTGGCGCTCCACAGCCCGTAGAGCGCCGCGACGACGAAGTTCAGCGGGAAGCCGATCAGCGCCGAGTCGCGCAGGATGCGGTCGGCGGTGACGTCGGCGTAGCCGAGGCCGCGCAGGTTCGTCGGGATCCACAGCTGAAAGCCGAAGCTGACGAGACCGATTCCGAGCCCGAGCAGCACGACGACCGCGGTCGGTCGCCGCAGCGGGCGCTGAAAGAGCTGCGCGAAGCGCGACCTCACGAGCTCTTCCACCGCGAGGTCGGTGTTCTCGTCGGGCACGAGATCGGCGCCGTAGCGCGCCATCACCGCACGCGCCTCCTCGGTGCGGCCGTGGGCGAGCAGGAAACGCGGTGACTCCGGGATCCAGCGGTTGAGAACGATCAGCAGCAGCCCCGTCGGCAGGCCGATCAGCCACAGGATGCGCCAGCTGTACTCCGGCACCAGCGTCGCCGAGAGCCAGCTCGTCAGGATGTAGGCGCCCGCGACGTCACCCCCGATGAGCACCATCAGCCAGCCGCGGTGACGGCTCGGAATCGTCTCGGCGATGAGCGTGAAGACGATCGGGAGCATGCCGCCGACGCCGAGGCCCATCACGAAGCACATGACGAGGTTCAGCTGATAGGAGGGCATCGATCCGCAGATCGCCGTCGCCGCGAACAGCACGCCCGCCAGCAGGATCGACGCGCGCCGCCCGATGCGATCTCCGAGCCACCCCCACGACAGCGACCCGATCACGGTGCCCGCGATTCCCGCCAGCGGCAGCAGCGCCGCCGCCGGATGACCCGCTGGGTTGGCCTGTGAGCGCAGCCCGTACTCACCGGCAAATCCGGGGATCACGAACGCGAGCGTCGTCGGCTTCATCACGTCGATCGTGACCGCAGCCGCCATCACGAGCAGCAGACCGACGTGCGCAGCGTTGATCGGCGCGTCGTCGAGCGGCCTGACCGAGACACGCGCGACGCCGCGGCGCCCCGCCAGCCCGACCCGCGGAAACAGGCCGTACGCGGTCAGGCCCAGTCCGGCGAAGATCAGGACCATGCCCGTGAGCATCGGGGCGTCGACATCCATCCCGGCGAGTCGATAGCCGTCGTCTGCCGCCGCCAGATACATCGGCAGATGCAGCAGGACGCCGACGGTCACGGCGACGATCCCGGCCCAGGCCACCGGCTCGCGGCGCGAGATGCGGCCGGACGCGACCGCGGCGGCCGACTCGCGGGCGCCTGTCGCAGCTTGCGACCTTCCTCGTCGGGTCCTCAAGACTGCTGAGGCTAGCTTCAGCGCGGCAGGAGGAGCGCCTCAGGCGCTGTCGTCGCGGCGCAGCACGAAGGGGAAGCCGACCGCCCGCAGGACCGGCACGTCGAGGAAGGCGAGGCCCAGCAGCGTCCGCTCGTCCCACGCGCGGAACTCGTCGCGAACCCAGCGGTACGGCGGCGTCTCGTGGGGGCGATACGTGCAGACGAGCGCCGGCGCGCCGTCGTGCAGCGAGGAGTCGATCCGCGCCACCATCGGCTTGACCTCGTCGCTGCGCACGAGGTTCGTGACGTGAACCTCGGGCGCGCCGGCGCCAGGCGTCTCGAAGCGCTTGCCGTGCCAGCCGCCGAGACCGGTCGCGGCCATCCCCCAGCGGCACGCCAGCTCGTAGGCGCGCGGCTGCGGAAAGCCACCGCTGTAGCGGCCGGCGAGCGCGTCGAGGTCGGGCGCCGGCAGGCCGCCGAAGCGCTTGCGCAGCTCGTCGTGCGAGCGGTCCTCCGGACGGTCTGACACCCGCCGAGCCTATCTGCAGTTCGTCGGCTGCCGGACAGCGGGCGCGCCTGGCCTGGGAGGAACCGGCCAGCCTGGGCAGACCTCTGCGCATGAGACGCCGCCGG
>JAHWJE010000191.1 GCA_019348575.1 Actinomycetota bacterium
TGCAGCAAGCAGGAGCACGGGCCGGCGAGGCGAACGCTGCGGACCATGCGCCACCGCCCGCTGCACGCCGCCCTCAGCGCCTTCGCCGACGAATGTGCCTGGCAGCTCACAGAGGAGACCGCCGACGGCGCGGAGGTGCCGTTCGAGATCGTCGAGTCGCGCGGCGCGCGACGCGACACGCCGCTGTACTGCTACCGGCCGCTGACCGGCCCGTTCATCCGCGACCGCGTCGGCGTGCTCGAGCGCCTGCCGTCCTACCCGGCGGCGGCGCGCGCGCTGGCGGCGCTCGACGGCGTCGGCGACTACCTGCGCGCACAGGCCGAGCCGCGCGTGCCGGCCGATCCGCGCGAGCGCGCCGACCTCGCCCTGTGCGTCTTCGTCAGCCGCGTGTTCTGTGAGGCGACGGAGTTCGTCATCACGCCCGAGCGCTTCGATCGCGCCTATCGCGAGCTCGACGACGCGCTGCTCGACGGGCGCGCCGAGGCCGTCGTGCTCGCTCCGCTGTTCGGGTTGCGGCTGGTCTCCGCCGAGGTTCCGCTCGGCCAGGGCCTGTCCCTGATCCGCGGCGAGGAGCTGCCGGACGCCCCGGCCGAGGCGGTATGGCCGGGCGGCGTCGACGAGCCGTGCGTGCTCGCCTGCCTGGCGCTGACCGACGACGCCGGCGCACCCGCCCCGCTCAGCGAGGCCTGCGTCCGCTTTCGCCGGCTGCTGACGGCGCTGCGCCTGTACGACCCGGTGCGCGTCGCGTTCGGGCCGGTCGCCTGGGAGCGCACGGGCGCGGGGCCGTGGTCGATCGGCGACATCGGCATGGGCGGCCGCGCGAACGGCGTCATCACGATCGCCGAGGAGGCCGAGGACGAGCTGCGCGCGTTCTGCAGCCTCATCGCGCGCCGCACCCCGCGAGCGGGCGAGCTGGCGTGGGCGCTGCGTCGCTACGAGCTGGGCTGCGAGCGCGCGAGCGCCTTCGAGGCGCTGACCGACCACCTGCTCGGCCTGCGCGCGCTGCTCGAGCCCGAGGGCCCGCAGAGCGGTCGCCTCGCCGGCCGCGTCGCTGCGCTCTGCGCGACGCCCGAGCAGCGGCTGGCGCTCACCGAGCGCGTCGCGCACGCCGTGTCCATGGAGCGCGCGATCGTCGCCGGGCTCGCGCCGATGGACGGCGGCGTCGAGAAGCTGCTCGCGGAGGTCACGAGTCACCTGCGCGCGCTGCTGCGCGACGTGCTCTGCGGCCATCTGGACTCCGATCTGCGCGCGCTCGCCGATCAGCTGCTGGCCGAGTCCGGCGCGACCGCATGACCGCCGGCGCCCGGCCGAGCGCCGGCAAGGCCGCGCCGCGCAGCTTTCGTTAGACGCCGCCGAAGCGTGGGTACGGCCTGAGAAACGTCGGTTGACTGCGCGTGTCCGTGCTCGACGGAATCTGCAGTTGGCCCGGAAGGGACGAACGTGGCCACATGTGAAGTTGCACCCGGCGCCGCCGGTGCAGGTCCCCGCCGCGATGCGACCGATCGGATGCGGTCCGAAGCCGCGCTGTTCAGCCGCGCCCGCGCCGGCGACCGGCGATCTCGCGAAGAGCTGACGATGCGCTTCATGCCGCTGGCCCGCTCGCTCGCGCTGCGCTACCAGCGGTCAGGCGAGCCGTTGGACGATCTGCTGCAGGTCGCCGCGCTCGGCCTCGTCAAGGCGATCGACCGCTTCGACCCCGCCCGCGAGGTCGCCTTCTCGTCGTATGCCGTGCCGACGATTCTCGGCGAGATCAAGCGCTACTTCCGCGATCGCACGTGGGCGGTGCGCGTGCCGCGCGGGCTGCAGGAGCTTTCGATGCGCGTCGACCGCGCCGTCGGCGGCCTGTCCGAGCAACTGCGCCGCTCGCCGTCGGTCAACGAGATCGCCGCCTCCGTCGACGCCGGCGAGGAAGAGGTGCTGGAGGCGTTGCAGGCGGGCGGCGCCTACCGCGCCGTCTCCTTCGAGGCGCCGGCGGGCGCGACGGCCGAGGACGCCGCGACGCTCGCCGATTCGATCGGCGTCGACGAGCACGGCTTCGATCGAGCCGAGGATCGCGCGACGCTCGAGGCGCTGCTCGGCGCCGTCAGCGCGCGCGAGCGCGAGGTTCTGCGGATGCGCTTCGAGCAGGACATGACGCAGGCGGAGATCGGCACTGCGGTCGGCGTCAGCCAGATGCAGATCTCGCGCATCATCCGCGCCGCGCTCCAGCGCCTGCGCGAGGCGGCGGAGCTTCAGCTGCAGTCGGCCTGACGGCGGCTGCGCCGCCGCGCCAGCGGATCCGGCGCACGCGCCGCGTGCGCCTCTTCGCCAGCTCATGGCCGTCGTCGCGACCGATCGCGCCGGAAACTCGCGCGCCGCAAGGCCGGTCCGGATCAAGCTGCTGCTCTGAGCTCGCCGTCTGCGCGGCAGACGCCGGTCGACCAGATTCGACTGGAAAACTCAATCATCTGGGGTTAACAAGTCATCGCTCGCGGTTTATCCTCCGCGCGGGGAGGCATCGTCGCCGGGACAGGGGACCTTTCGGCAAGACCCACAAGACCCGCAACATGATTTTCGGAGGGGAGCATCTTGCGATCACTGGTTGTGCGTGCCGCATCGGTCGTGTTTCTTGCCGCGCCGCTGGCGCTGTGCGGCATCTCGAGCGCCCAGGCGCAGCGCTCGTCGAGCAGCGCTGACGATCGACCGTGGAGTACCGACGGCGGGCGGTCGATGGTCGCTCCCTGGCCCGGCTCGCGCTCGTCGCGCTCGAGCTTCAGCCGGCCCACGCCCGCGCAACAGCACGGCGGCTTCGCCGACCACCTTCCGCCGGCGCGCGAGAACGTCGAGCTCGTCAGCAAGCTCGAGCTGACCGCGCCGTTCGGCAACGTCCTGCCCGGGCAGATCGCCGACGTCGCGGTCCACAGGCAGGCCGCGTACCTGACGTCCTGGGCGGTCCAGGACGATCCGGCCGCGCCGTGCCGGCGCGGCGGCTTCTTCAGCGTCGACATCAGCAACCCTGCGGCACCGGTGCAGCGGGCGTTCGTCCCGGCGCTGCCGCAGACGTACCACGGGGAGGGCGCGCACGCGACCGCGATCAACACCCCGGCGTTCAGGGGCGACCTGCTGGCCGTCAACAACGAGCCGTGCGGACGCGCCGGTGTCGGAGGCTTCGACCTCTACGACGTCAGCGACCCCGCCAACCCGGTGACGTTGATCCAGGGCGAGGGCGACAGGTCTCCCGATGACACCACCGAGGCCCAGGACCCCGACGCGGTCCCCAACGCGTCGCACAGCATCTTCGTCTGGCAGGACGGTCCGCGCGCGTACGCGGTGACCGTCGACAACACCGAGTTGCACGACGTCGACATCTTCGACATCACCAACCCGCGTGCCCCGGAGTTCATCGCCGACCTCGACCTCGTCGAGCTGTTCCCGCAGATCGTCGCCAACTCGGCAAACGGCAACACGATCTTCCTCCACGACATGGTCGTCAAGCGGGTCGGCGGCACGATGCGGATGCTCCTCTCCTACTGGGACGGCGGCTACGTGCAGCTCGACGTCAGCGACCCCGCGAACCCGACGTACATCACCGATACGAACTTCCCCGACGTGGAGCCGCTCGTCGATCTGCCCGCGCCGAGCAACGCGCCCGAGGGCAACGCCCACCAGGCGGAGTACAGCCACGACGGCGAGTTCATCCTGGCGGCCGACGAGGACTTCAGCACGTCGCGCGCCGTGTTCGAGATCACCGAGGGTCCGCACGCGGGCAGGTCAGCGGCCGGCGAGTTCAGCTTCAGCCTGCCGATCAGCACGCTGCCCGACGGCCGCCTGAACGGACCGACGGTGTACGGCGGCTACGGCTGCTCGGCGCTGGACGAGATCCCGCCCGCGGCTGAGGCCTTCGCGGGTGTGACCCTCGCGCCCGGCGAGGAGCGGATCCTCGTCGTGCAGCGCGGTCAGCAGCTCGCCTCCATGATGCAGAGCTTCAGCGGCCGGCTCGACGAGACCGCCAACTACGCCAGCCGCCGACTCGAGCTCGCCGTTACCGACGTGAACCGGCTCGCCGGCCAGATCGCGACCGTCAACGCAGAGATCGTCGGCGCCGAGGCGAATGGCCAGACCGCGACCGACCTCCGCGATCGCCGCGACCTCGAAGTAGCCGAGCGCCAGGGCGAACGACAGTCGCCCGACGTCGCGGCCCGACCGCTGCGCGTACCGCTGCCCCAGCTGCTCCGGGGCGGGCGTCCGGGGGTTGGTGGAGGCCGCCGCGCCGCCGAGCACCGCGTCGACGGCGGGATCGCGGTAGACGAGGTGCAGGGCGAGGTCGGCCGGCGGGTCGCCGGTGCACCTGCCGTTGCAGGTACCCCTGTGACCTGCCGACGTCGCCAGCCCGACCGACGGCGGATCCACGGCGTGCAGGTCCACGAGCGTGTCCACCAGCGCTGCCGCACACCGCTGCACCTCCGCGTCG